>CAYYGV010000002.1:0-118795 GCA_964471615.1 uncultured Opitutaceae bacterium | reverse complement strand
GGGCCCGGCGCAGCTCGCGCCGCAGCACGAAGGCCGACCCCACGATCCCGGCAAAAATTCCCAGTCCCATCCACAGTGCCGGCTTCATTTGCCATACCCTCCCGAGGAAAGCCGCAGCCCCTCCTGCCAGCTCCGCAGCTGGCCCAGGGTCGCCCGCTCCTCCGCGATCTGTTTCTCCAGCAGGTCCTGCGCCTCCTTCGCCGCCTGGTTCTCGTTCAGCACCTGCTGCGCGGACAGCTGCGCCGCCGCCTGCCGCTCCGCGCTGTCCATCACCGCCAGCTGGCCGTTCAGGGCGGCAATCTGCCCCTGCAGCTTGTCGACCTCGGCCTGCGTGCCGGCAGACCTGAGCCGCACCAGCGTCGCCGCGAGTTCCTTCTGAAGGCTGGTGCGCTTCCCGCTGGTGGCCTGGCGGACATCGTCGAAGTTGGCCGCCATCTGCTCCACCGCCGCATAACGCCGGTACGGCTGCGCCTGCCGTGCGAAACTTCCGCCCAGGGAAGTCCGGTCCTCCAGCGGGGCGAAGAGCCCGTTGGCGGTGTGCTTCAGGGACTCGGCGGAACTGGACAATTCCCGTAGCGCCGCCTGGGTCCGGCCCAGTTCACGCGTCATTTCCTCCACGCCCAGCCCGTCCAGGCTGACGGTGACACCGGCCGCCTTCGGGTCGCCCGCCACGTCGCGGACCTGCCGCGCGACCTCGAGCTGGCCCTGCAGGATCCGGATCTGCTCGTTCAGCTTCCCGATCTCGACCGCCCACTGCCGGAGGATCTCCGCGTGCTGCGCGATCTGGTTCGCCTGCGTCGTGATGGCGACCGTCGTGTTGACGGGATCGTTCACGATCCACTGGGCAAAACCGGCAGTACTTAAGATCAAGTAGAGGCAGATTTTTCTCATGGGAATTCGAGCTCCACGGTTGTCGGTACCTTGCGGACACCGTTCTCGATCCGCTCCGGGAGCTGGATCGTAACCTTCCGTACGGGCGGGTTCTGCTGCGCCGCCTGGATCGCCCGGTATCGCGCCGGTGCATTCGGGTCCGCCTGGACCGGCTCCGTCACCGGCGCCGCGCACCCGCCCAGGAGAAGTGAAGTGAGGATCATGACGCGCATGGCTGGATATGGCGGATCGTCCCGCAGAAGGGCGGCGACGCCGTGGGCGCGTGCAGGCACGCGCTGGAGAATTTCCCGTCCTCCGGCAGCTGCTCGGGCATCGGGTACGACTGGATCGCCTCCACCGCCGACTCCGGCAGGTGCAGCTCCCCGGCCAGATCCGCCAGGTCGCCCCGGTCGTGCTGCCGGAGAAAAAAGAACTGCTTCGCGTTCCCCATCACCGCCGCCCGGATCGGCGAGCTCTTCAGCATCCCGTACTGCTGCAAAATGAGCGCGACCCAGCAGCTGAACTTCCGCAGCTGCGCGAACCCCTCCGACACGAGCTGCGGCCCGCCCGGGATATCGAGGAGCCGGATCGCCTCCTCGTAGATCATCCGCTTCCGCACCGCCCGCGGCAGCGACAGGATGTGCTGCCGCGCGAACCCCGAGACGAGGAGCCCCGCCGCCGCCTTGAGCGCCACGGCATGGACCGGGATGAGCCCCAGCTCGAAGTGCACGATCTTCCGCTCCAGCGACAGGTTCGAGACGCCGTCGAACAGCTTCCCATACTGCCCCGCCGCGCTCCACGCGCGCAGCAGCGTCGCGAGCCGCCCGATTTCCCCGGCGTCGTGCTCCGGGAACCGCCCGTACGCCATCAGCTCCACGAGTGCCATGTGCGTCGGAAAATCCTCACGGTCATAGAAAGCGCACGCCATCTGCGGCACGAGCCGCGCCGTCTGCGGCTCCCGCGCGAACTGCAGAATTTCCTCCTCCGTCAGCTTCGCCACGAACGCGATGGCCTCTTCCTCGTTCGCCGCCCTCCGGTCCCGCAGGTCCGCGAACGCCTCCAGCGCCGTCGCCCCCGCCGGCATCCGCTCCCGCCACCGGTGCACCGCCAGGGCCAGCCGCTCCGCCGCCCGCGCCTGCGCCGGCTGCTTCCGCTCCCATTCCGTGAACGCGTCCTCGTACAGCTGGTGAACATACTCCGCCAGCTGCGCCTGCCGCAGCGCCTGCCGCTCCGCCTCCGGCGGCTCCCCGATCATCCGCGACAGGAGCGCCACCGAGGTCGCCACCTGCAGCTGCGTGAGCGGCAGCCCCCGTGTGTCGAGGTAGTTGAGAGTCAGCCCCGAGTCCGGGTGCAGCACGATCGGCTGCTCCCTGAGCCCTTCCGTAAACTTCCGGTGCGAGAGCCCTTCCTCGATGATGACCGTGTACCCGAAATGCCCCGCCGTCTGCAGGAGCAGGTCCCGCACGAATTCCGATTTCCCGGAGCCCGTCATCCCGAGCACCACCGCATGCTGCGGCGACCCGCCGGCAAACGTGCTTACCCCCACCAGGTTCCCATGGCTCCCGTCGTAGACTGCCTCCGCCTCCTCCAGCTGCCCGGTGAACGTCGCCGATGTGGGCAGCATGTCCGCCAGGTACGCATCCTCCGCGTACAGCTCCCGGTGACGGTAGCTCGAATGCGTCCACCCCGGCCACGACGCGAAGAACAGCTTCCGCGCCGTCGTCGGCAAGGCACACTCCTGCACCTGCGCCCCATCCATCGCATGCACCGCGGCCCGGATCGCCGCCAGCTTGTCCCGCAGCCCCGCCTTCGCCGGGTCCCACGCCCGGATGAGATAGGTCACCTGGAACGGCCGCGCATACCCGCCCGCGAGGTTCTCGATCTTCTTCTCCTTCTTCCTGAGCGCCACGAGGAGCGAGTGCCGGCGCCCGGCGGAGTATTCTCCCTCCAGCCGCTCGACCGCCTTCTCTTCCCGCCCGATCTCGGTCCCCGCCGACCCCGGCGTGACATTGACCGTGATCCGGTAATCAAGGAACGGCAGTCCCGTCAGGTGCGTCACGATCCCCGGCCGCGTCATCCGCGGCCACCGCGACAGGGCCAGGATCGCATGGTAGTTTCCGTCCAGGTGAAACCCGCCGTCCTCCTGCCCCACCCCGTCGCAGTGCCAGCAGTTGTCCTGGATCGACCGGTCCAGGTCGAGCCGCTGCTCCGGGTGCTCGTCGACCCAGTGCACCAGCGTCGGGTTGAGGAACCGCTCGTAGTACCCGAAATGCTCCACCTCGGTCATCGGCCAGGCCAGCGCCTCCGGCGCGAACAGCTGCCGCAAGCTCGCCTCGAACTCCGCGAACTCCGCCTGCAGCTGCCCGACCACCCTCGCATAGTGCGCCTCCAGAACGGCCCCGGTCGCCACGTTCCCCGACTGGGCCCTCACCTCGACCGACAGGAACAGCGCCAGCCGCTCCCGCCGCAGCTCCCGCCGCTGCATCCTTGCCCAGTACCGGCCGAACCGCTCGTTCCGCACCTGCCGCACCGCGGCCTCGGCCATCTTTTCCGTCTCCAGAAAGTACCGCTCCAGTTCTCCCCGGTAGTCCGCATCGCATGACCACTGCACCTGCAGCCGCCGACCCGGCCCCAGGAGCGCCAGCAGCCCCTTCAGCCGGTCCTGCCACGCATTGAGCCTCTCGAAGCTCGCCCCCCGCAGGTCCGGCGGCTCCAGCCAGATCCCCTTCGCCGCCACGGCGCCCCGCTCCAGCGAGCCGTAGACGAGCAGGCCCTCCACGAACCGGCCCTCCGGTGCCCCGTTATGCGGCGTCATGCGCGCCCTCCCTTCCCGACTTCAAAGTGCTTCTTTCCCAGCCACGCCTCCACCTGGTCCCGGTCATGCCCGCGGGGCTGTCCCCGCCGCAAAACCAGAATCCACGCCACCACCCCGGCCACGGGCAGCCCCGCGACCACCCCCGCGATTCCCCATGACACCCCCAGCCCAAGCCCCAGCCCCGCCAGCATCCCCAGCCCGCCCACCGCCGCAATCACCACGGGCAGGTACAGGTTCCCCTCGAGCCCGAAGGCCCTTCCGGCCGCATCGTCGGCCGCATTGGTATCGGTGAACCTCAGGTCCATCAGAACCTCGGCGTCAGGATCGAGCCCGAAAGCCCGAAGATGTAATAGAAGACCCCCATTATCATGGCCGACGCCGCGATCAGTATCCCGGCGATCACCCCCGCCTTCCCGTCCGGATTCCCCCGCGAGATCTCGTTCGCCCCGCCCCAGATCTTCGCCACCCCCCAGAAAAACGAGATCATGAACAGGACCGCCAGGGCGGCCCCGAACCCGTCTCTCAGCTGGGTGATCTGCCCGACCGGCAGCACCGCGTGGTTCATCCCTCTCATATTTGACATATTTTGCTATTATTTCTCCCTTGTCAATCCGAATAGCACAATATGTCATTTACCCATGCCTCCCGCCCCCGCCGCTGAGGAACGCCTCGGCCTCTCGCTCTACGCGCCCGACGTCGCCGCCCTGCACGCGATCGTCGCCGAGCTCCGCCGCCTCGGCCACCGGGTCAGCGGCCGGGTCGCCCTGAAGGCCCTCCTCCACGCCTCCTCCGCCGACGAACTCCACGCCCTCGCCGCCGCCCGCGCCCAGGCCCGGGCCGCCGGTCCCCTCCCCGGCGAAGACGCGATCGCGGAGCACTACGGCTTCCCCGTCCTTGTCCCCGACATCGCCAAGCTCGATCAGGTGAACGACCGCCTGGTCGACCAGCGCCTCCGCGCCGGCCGCACCTTCATCATCCGCTCCCGCCTCCACGGCCCCATCGACTACCCCACCCTCGCCAAGGCGGTCGCCAAGCTCCTCAAGCTCAAGCCCGACGGCCGCTCGCGGGCCGGCCGCAGGCTCGCCGGCCGTGATTGACCGCTCCCGCCTCGCCCGCCTCGGCGAACTGCCCGGCTACCTGAAGTCCCGGCTCCGCGGCCAGGACCACGTCATCGATTCTCTCTTCCCGGCCATCCGCCGCGGCGAGTTGGGCCTCACCCACCCCAGCCGGCCCAAGGGCGTATTCCTCTTCGTCGGCCCGACCGGCGTCGGCAAGACGGAACTCGCGACCCTCCTGGCGGAATTCCTGTTCGGGCCGGACCGGCTCGTGACCTTCGACATGAGCGAGTATGCGGGCGCCACGGCACTCGAGCGGTTCATCGGCGCCAGCCCTTCTGACCCCGGCCTACTCGGCCGCGCCCTGCAGCATCGCCACCACGGCATCCTCCTCCTCGACGAGATCGAGAAAGCCCACCCCGCCATCCTCGACCTCCTCCTCCAGCTCACCTGGAACGGCCGGGTCACCCTCGCGACCGGCGAGGCCCTCGGCCTCACGCCCTTCTACTTGATCCTCACCTCCAACCTCGGTGGCACCGAGGCAAGGCGGATGAAGCATTCCAGCCCGGCCGCGATCGAGACTGCGGTGCTCCGCCAGGTCGACCAGGGCCTTCGTCCCGAACTCGTGGGTCGTCTCGACGAGCGCCTTGTCTTTCGCCCGCTGGAATTCACCGCCCAGCGAGAGATCTGCCAGCACCTGGTCGACCTTGAGCTGGCCCGGCTCGCGGCCCACGGCTTTACGCTCCGCGTGACGCGGGAAGCGGTGGAATTCCTGACGCGGGAGGGCCATCATCCCTCGTTGGGCATCCGTCGCATGCGGTATACGGTTGAACATCAAGTCCAAGATGCTGTCGCTCGCTCCGTCGATCTCGCAGAGCGAACGGAAGGTTATCTCACTCCCGATCCGCTCGCGCGACGCCTGATCGTCTTCGCCCGAAAATGAGATGATTCCGGCGCGCTCAGCCTCCGTCCGAACTTTCTGCGCGCTCTGCCATGGGCCCGGCCCACTTCGCCAATCCCACATCATCCCGGAGTTCCTGTACAAGCCGATGTACGATCCGAAACACCGGTTTCATGTGATTTCGACCGATCCCGGCCAAGCAGCGGAGTACGAGCAGAAGGGCCTTCGGGAGCCTTTGCTGTGCGATCGGTGCGAGGGACAGTTTAGCCGTTATGAGGGACACGCCAACGAAGCACTCTTCGGCTCGAAGAGCGTAGCCACGCCGCTCCCCGGTGGACTCGGTCGCACGCTGAAGGTGGACTATCGGATGTTCCGCCTCTTTGTCCTCTCCTTGATCTGGCGCATGGGCGAGTCTCGGCTCGAAATGTTCGCCCGCGTAAACCTTGGACCTCACGCCGAAATAATCCGGCAAGCCCTGCTGGCTGAGGACCCCATGACAGCCGATCGTTATCCATTCTTCGTCCATGCCCTCACGATGGGCGGGCAGTTTCGCGAAGATATGATTCTCGAGCCGGATTTCTTCCGCATCGATCACTACCGCGGCTATCGCTTGATCGTCCACGGCCTGCTCTTCGTCGTTTTTGTATCAAACCAAGGACCGCCCGCGGAACTGGAAGTGGGCCTATTTACTCCCTCCTCCGCTGGACTGCTCGTCTTCACCAAGGATGTGACGCAGATTCCATATCTTTCTCAAGTCCTACAGCGTTTGGGCGCGGCGATTCTCAATCGCGACCGATAGCGTCCAGATGCCGGTAGCTGCATATGAAGCGACGCGAACTGTCGCGAACCGAAACGCACAGAAAGCAGGCTGTATCTGTCGATCGATTGTCAATGGACTCCGAAAATAGCCGACCAGTTTGGTGAATACCGCTTCGGTCAGATTGAGCCTGCCAAACACTTGCTCGCAGATTTTGCCCGAGTCGTCGAAAATGCAGTATTCGGGTCCCTACTGGTGAACGGCGCTTGGAAGAGTCGATCGCTATCGCGACACTTACGCTAGGCGATCCTACCAGGGCTGATTCCCGTGGCGAATCTCTGGTCTAGAACGAATTTCCGCAATTCGACTGGGCCTTCAAATCCAGGGTTTTCTTTCAGGCGCTGCAGCGTGAGCTTGTTTTCTCCCTTCTTGAGGCAACCAAGCGGAACGTTGAAGCGCAGCACGTCGATCCAGCATCCATGGTCGAAGTGGTTGTAAAGATATCCATCCCAAACGAGCTCGGTTCCGTTCATCACAAATGCCACGTCACTCACGCGGTTAAGGTTTTTCATCTCGACCGTGAGAGTGCTCGTCTTCTCCAGATCCAACCGGCGCGCCAGTTCCATATCGTCAGCAATCAAAAAGACACGGTCGACGACTTCGTTTCCGGGATCCAGGCGCACATGACTTACAAACAGGTTGCCCCAGTAGATCCTAGTTTCGTCACCCGGCCACCAAGGCGCCAGAACGTACTGCTTCGATTTGAATTCGAGTGCCTTGGTATCCGCGAGCTCCGTGAGTGCGGCACGCGAGAATTCCCCGTCGCAACAAGTAAAGTTGAACAGAGATACCCCATCGGCGCCTTGGTCGTAGGCCCGCGCGGCGAAGGCACGCATGTACTCAAGCGAAGGCGGACCATACCCGTCATGCATCGCGTCCGTAGAAGCATGAGTTCCGGTGCCACCACCACATGTTGTCGCAAGCTGGTAGATTTGTCCTTCAATCCCTGGGTAGACTTTGCAGCCGGAAGGATGGGCTCGCTTCACCCACCAGTCGACAGGCGGGTCCGGCCATTGGTCGCCGAGACAGCCGAGAGTGACATGGTCGAACAATCCCTCCCCTAGCCATTTCTCAATCTCGAGTCCGCTCTTGGTCATGATTACAGGATCATGTTCTAATCGCGCGGTGAATTTCTTGCCCTTTTGACGCACTCTCCGACTTAGGTCCCGAACGAACTCGCTCATCAAACCGGCGCACTTCGCTTCATCGCCAGCCAAGAACCAAGGCCGCTTTCGCGTGAAGTCTAGGTCGACGCCGTCAACGGCATACCGGTCAATTATCTCCTGGACTTGCCGTGTGCGATACTCGCGCAACCTAGATTCTGCGTAGTTTAAGCGTCCATTGGGCAGACGCAGATCCTTGTTTTCGTCGAGCCAGTCCGAATAGAGCTCGGGATATTCAACCGATCCGTCGGCCCGCAGGTAGGTGTGGTGGCCGTCATTCATTCGCAGGGTGAAGTGACTCTCTATCCCGTGCGCATGGCAGGCATTGGTGACGATTTCCAACGGATCAGTGCCCTGGCGGATGAGGCTCTCCAAGGTCGTCCGTAACCTCCAAACGTGAATCTTGTTTATCCCCTCTCTCGACTTCATCCACTCCCCTACCAAGGGCAGGAATGACGATCGGTAGTTCACCGCATGCGATCCGAGGGCGCAGAACTGGAAGACCTTCACACCGCTTCCAACCAGCGGAAGCACAGTAGCCCGGATGATGTCATCAGCAGACATTGGCGCCGGATAGCGCATGTAAGTTGACCAGCCGTCGTCATTGTAAACCAATGTCTTGTTCATGGGTGCAGTGAAAGGACCAAGCGGCGTGCTTTTATGATTCGTAGCGGGTCTTGGGTTGGGAAATTCTAGGACCTCGTCGACTCGCTATGAAAATTCGGGGATACCTTCGATCGCCACGATATTCACCGGGCTCGAGTCGAGGCCCTTGATGGGCAACGGTAGGTAAACGATCAGGAATATATCTGCCTTGAGCTGATCGATGTTCTTCAAGACTTCCAAAAACAGAATGTCGTTTCCCAACATGATGTCGTGGCAGGCGACGCAATGTTCGATGTTGTTTTCGATGCAAATTCCGTCGCCAAATCCAACTGCTTTGACGCCCTTTTCGAGAAACCACTGAGCCGATTCTTTGCTAAGGTGCGGCCGTTGATCATTTGGATTTTTGACAAATGGCTCAGAGTGGAAGCGGGAATCGAGAACAAGAACGTCACCCTTCCTAACCCTTCCCCGATCGGCCGCCTCGAGGTCTCTTCGCGTGATGAGCGCTAGCGGCGCGCATGTGTCCAAATTCAACCGCACGCCCCGACCCATGAAATAGTCCGGCGGCAGGGCAGTTACATCCTTGGTTAACTCTCCATGGTGGTACGGCGCTTCGACATGGGTTCCTAGGTGAGTCGTGATATCAACATCCGTGTGAAAGTCTTTGACCCCGTTAACGTCGACAACCTTGCGGTGCAGCACGCACCGGCGACGCTCAACTGCCGGATCGATAATCTTGCTTAGCTGGACCGTTCTGTAAGGGCCAACATGGCCGACGCTTGGTGGGAGGATGTGATTCATGAGTTCGAGTCGTGTGCCTAGGGTGAGCAGAGAGTAGTCGCTGCCTAGTCCCTTGGTATGGCGCGCTCCTCAATCAGGCGCACATCCAGGAAGGGGTAGCGGTAGGCAGACGCGAAAAGTATCGCGCCAAGGGCTACCAATGCTGCGCACGCAAAGAATGCGGTGGAGTAGTGACCCGATGTGCTCGCGAGCCAGCCAAAGATTATCGATCCGAACGCGAGTCCAATCCCCCCCAACAAGCCCAGGATTCCGCAAATCTGGCTAAAGGACTTCATCCCGTAATATCTGGCAGTCGAATAAGTCATGCTGTCCACCTCGACCCCAAGGGCGAAACCGATGATCAGTATCAGGATTGGGGCGTACGCGATTTGATGGAGTGCAAAAGCCACACAGGCCCCCGCTTGAGCAAAAAGAAGGACACCACAGACTACCGCAAAGTGCATCCGGTCGATAACAAACCCGCCTGTAAGTCTTCCACACATCGAGGCCACACCTAGAAGTCCCGCGTAGGCGGCGGCTTTCGATGCACTCAGCCCTGACTCACTCAAGAAGGAGACCAGATATGTCACAATACCGCCATTTGCCAGATTCGTCGCCATGTAACTGGACAAATCCGTCGGCATCGGGCTCCACAGCCGTCTTCGTGAGGTTCCTCGCGAGGTCGCTGAGTTCGACGGGGTACTCACAGATATCGAACTCCCGAACCCCAGCATAAGGCTGGATCGAAGCGCTAAGGGCCAGATTGGATGTAAACGTATGGTTCACGTACCGCTTACCCTTGGTTTTCGCGTGGTCCACTACCTCCTTTGCCGCCGAAATCCCGCCCACCCGCCCGGCATCGATCTGCACGTATTCGATGCCCGCGAAATCAATCATGTGTTTGGCCATGCCCGGGTTGTGCGCGCCCTCACCGCCAGCCAACGGGACTCGGGGCGTGGTTCGAGACAGTCTGAGATATGAGTCGTAGGCGTTGGTCGAAAATGGCTCTTCAAGCCAAGTCGCCCTTGCCGCCCGAAGATAGCGAAGGCGCCGCCGCGCGGCCCCAACATCAGCATCCCATACGGTTCCGGCATCGATCATCAGCTTGCAGTGCTTTCCTGCCGCATCCCGCGCTGCCGTGATTTGTTCTCGATCATGCTTCAGCCCCTTGCGCCCGAAGGGCCCCCAGCCGAGTTTTACGGCCCGAAACCCCTGGCTGAGCATGCGGCGCACCTTCTTATGTGTCTCATTCGGGGTGCTCCCGAATAGAACGGATCCGTAGGCAAGTTTTGGGTGGGCCTTGCGATAGCCCAATAATTCGTAGATTGGCCGGCCGGTTCTCTTTCCAATCAGGTCCCACATTGCAATGTCGATCCCCGACAGCGTATGCTCGGCTTGCAGAAGGTCGAAGCTGCTGGCGCGCACCAGCCGGCCAATCCGAGCGATGTCCCGCGTGCTATCGAGCCTCTGGCCCAATACTGACGCTTTCACAGGCTGGCAGCCACTGTGCGACATGGGGCAGACGAAGCTGGCGATCGTTGTGAGCGGTGATGCTTCGCATTCTCCCCATCCCTCCAACCCGCCAGCCCTAAGCCGGACAAGCAATGTGTCCTGGCTCCCGTCGCCGATCGACAGAACCTTCGGTAGTGCCAGGTAAAACAGGTCAACTGATTCGATCCGCATATGATTGGATTCTTACAAGGATAGTGGACGATCTGGGGAGGTGGCTGGGTAGGTCGGGAACAATTGTGGCCAGTCGCAGCGTGCATGCTCACGACCTCGAGTCGCATGCCCGCAGCCTGAGGCAGCCATTCTTGGATTCTTTGAACAGCCAGTGAGCCCCCAGCACCGCGGCAACTTTCGCTGCCGGGGTGTTTTGGGAACTACCCGCTGCAAACGGGCCCTATCAGCGCATCAGAACCCATAGCCCACAGTTAGGCGGTAAGTCCGGGGCTCCACGGGCCAGATCTTGTTCGCATTGACCGAGGTGAACGCGAAGATCTTGTCGGCAGCGTTGTAAACATTCAGCTGAAGCCTCCATGGGCCATGGTTGTAGGCCGCCATGAGTTCGATCAGGTCGTAGGAAGCAAGTTTTAGCGTGTCTACGGTATTGCCGGCTCGCTTGTTCTCGAACTCATAGCCCCCACCAAACTTGAAGCCATTCAGCGAACCCTCGGCGAACTCATAGGTTGCGAAGATTTTGTAGCTCGTCCCTTGAGGGACGCCGCGGCGCCGGATCCCAGCTTGGGTCTTGGACGACAAGTTTCCAATACCAGCGATAAGGTTGAGCCCTTTCACAGGAGTCGCCGTAAGGTTGAGGTCCCAACCTTTCGTTGTGGCATCGCCCTGGTTAACCAAACTTCCAGGACCGCCATTGGGATCATTAACAAACGTAACCGCGTTTTGCAGCAGGATATCGAAGTACGAAAGTGTGGCAACCAGGCGGGAATTGAAGAGTTCGCCCTTGGCGCCAACTTCATTCATCACGCCCAACAAATTTGGGAAAAGCCTATTCGTGTTCGGATCGCGGTTGCTCGCAGGATTGAAGGTCTCCGAGTAGTCGTAAAACAGTGAGACGTGTTCAATGGGCTTAACAATGGCGCCCGCTTTATAGGTCCATTGGTGGATACTCGTCTCAAGCCCGCCTGCGTTTAGGAGTAGGTTGTTGTCCGTCTGCTGGCTGTAATCATAACGCGCGCCAAAGATCAGAATGACGCGATCGTTTAGCATGCTGGCGTTATCTTGGAATCCAAACGCGAATTGGTGGTTGTTTGATTGGAAGTTCGTGATCAGCGTTTTGTTCGTCGCAGCGGCCAAAGGATCCCCCGAGACGTGTTGTACGGTTGGATAAACCTGGGCACTGGGATAGTCCCAGCGCCAGATATGGCGGGTGAAGTTGTTAATCGTGAGCTGTAGGTTGGTGAGCAGGGTGTTCTTCACCGGGCCCACGTCAAAGTTCCCCACGGCGTCGAATGTGACCAGCCCATCATGGTTGATCTCGGGATTGTACTGCCGATTGCGCAGTGCCACGATGGACTTGATGGCGGGGTTACTGAAAACGTCGGTAGCGGGCGACGTAGCACCGGTGCCAACATGCCCGATAATTGCACCTGTTGCATCGAGCAGGTTGTAGTTGGAAACGTTGTACGCGGTCTGGTCCCAACTGAAATTGTTGAAGCGACCGACCAATCTAAAGTCCCAGGTCGCACTCCCAGCGTCGACACTGGTGCTGATTCCCATTTCCGCATCGCGATACGTCATTTCGCGCACCTCATCCTTCTCCCCGAGATACTGGCGTGTGCCCATAAACGAGGAGAAAGTGTTGTTGTAATCCATGTACCAGCTCGCCGTATCGGAAGCGACCTCGCCATGCAGGTAGTTGAATCGGCCCCACACCTTTGTCCTCGGACCGAATCGATATTCGAGATACGGGACGATGGTCGTCTTCTTGTAGGGCAGTCCCATCTGGAGTTTTGCGTCCTGGATAGCTCCATCGACACGGAACAGGAGATTCTTGTCCTGGGTCAGAGGTCCCGTGCTACTGAGGTCGAGGCGATAGAAGTCGAAGCTACCGTACTGGGCCGTAGCCGACGAACTGTAGATCGGAGACGGCTTCTTCGAGACAAAGTTGATCAAACCGCCGACAGTCTGAGCGCCGTACAAGATACCGTTTGGTCCCTCAATTATCTCCATACGCTCGATGCCCGCGAAGTCTGTGGTACCGCCGCCGGTGCTCGCGACGATGGAAGTTTCAGGCAACCCATCCCGATGATTGACGCCGACGATGTTGTAGCCGCGAACCGTATACTGGCCGCCGTATTTCGCCGTGGCAGTATTGACGCCTGCCACGTACTTTGCAGCGTCGCTCGGCTCATTGGGATTGATGTCGATCATCAGTTTGGGAGTCACCGTGATCAGCGTGGCAGCCAAATCCTCGATCGGAATGGCGAACCGGGAGCCACTGATCGATTGGGTTGCCCCGTACCCCTTGTCGGTCTTGGCAGTCACCTCGAATCGAGACAAATGCACGACGGAAGCATCCGTCTCTTTGTCGGCTTCAGTGGGGCTGGTTTGGTTCGGGCTGACGCTGGCCAGCGCCGCCCTTCGGGCGTTTGGGACAGCGTCTCCCTTTCGGACCGTGTAGGCACCGCTCTTCGCGTCCTGGGACGCAATCAGTCCCGTGTTATCCAGCAGGAGACCCATTGCCTCCTCTACAGAGTATTCTCCCTTAACCGCGTTTGTCTTCACATCGCGTACAAGATCGGTGTCCGCGACGAGAGGGCGGCCTGACTGCTCTGAAAACATCCTCAACGTCTTCGTGGCCTCACCAGCAGGAAGATCGAACTGCCGCTTCGGGACAGCATCCTGACCGTAGACAGGCGAAATTCCGCCGCCGAACGCGATGGCTGCAAGGGCACAAACGACGAAGTGAACGAAGCGCCATGTCGGCGCGCAGATTCTTCCGGTTCTGGTAGTACGCATGGGGTGATGCCGTTCCGCGGTGCGGGGTTGCGCCAAACGAAACGTTACTTGGAGACTCCCGCCGCCCACGCTTTCGCCTAAACGTTTTGGTAGATTTCTGGAAAAATCTATGCGCCGGAACCTATCAGGGCATTTCCCGGCCGCAACCGTATCCTCATTACATGCGGACGCTTTCTGACGCAGACTTCCGCAATCGTGCTGAGACACTAACGACTTCGCGCATCGTACCGGCCAAGAGGGCGGCAGCAGTTTGTCCAGGTAGTAACCAAGCCAATTGCCAGAAATGTCCGCGCTCACCAGTCTCCCCGTCTGGTCCAGCAGGAGATATTGGCCCCCTCCATCGCTGGCGCCCAGAGCCGAGAGGACTTCCCGCTGGCGCTTCGCGGGAATGAAGGCATTGGGCCAGGTTACTCCGTGTTTCTCCATGAACCTGCGCGCATCCGCTTCCTCCTCGGGACTGAAAAGCGCGCAGACCCCCATAATTTCGAAGTCTCTCCCTCGGTATTGGGAATAGAAGGTCCGGAGCTTCGGTATGGTCTCGATGCAGCCCTCGCAGTGCATGTTCCACACGTCCACCAGCACGATCTTCCCTCTCATCCCGGCCAAGGCGAGTGGCTCGCCCCGAGTAGACGTCAGGGCTAGTTCGGGTGGATCCTGCTTCAGCCGTCGGATCGTCGCGACGAAATCCCGCACCTCGGGTGCAGTCCAGCCGGAGAATTCCGCCAGCAGCTCGTCCGCCAGACCGCTTCGGTGCGAGGCGAAATTCCGGAGGATTTGTACCGCCGTCAAGGGACCATAGCCCAACTCGCGTCCGGGAATCCGGTTCAGGCGCTGTGCCAATCCCAGGATTTTCTCCCGGTGTGCCTCCAGGTTTTCCTGCAGGTTGCGCGGCGAATGCGAAATATCAATCGCCAGAGCGTTGGCCTCGTCACGGACCGCGTTCAAGGAATCGACCCGAGCCGCAGCTGAGGCCAGCCCCAAGAACTGGATGGCCAAGAATAGCCCCGCGCGTGGCCACGAACTTGCCAGGTCTCTCATGGCGATAGGAAAACTGTGGCTAGAAATCGCGTCTTAGCTGCACCCAGAACGATCGGCCATAGGCACTGTCGGCACCGTAATATCCAGTTGTGCTATTGCTGCCCTGAAACCTTGGCTTCCGGTCGAACACGTTCTTGATCCCCACCGTCGCAGTCGTGTCCTTTAGTGCAATCCCCCAGCGCCCACCCAATGCCTTCTCGGAAAACCGGTGACTGACAAAGGCACTGTGTTCGTGTGCCCATTCGATCCGGTCCTTTCCTTGGGCGGCAAAGTCCACCGGCCGGACGAGCACGTCGTCGAAGTACCGCGTGCTCCAGCCGACCGTCCACCGCCGGCCTTCCCACCGGACCTGGCCATTGCCATTCCATCGGACAAACGAAAACCCATAGGTTCCAAGCGGATTCTCGACCTGTTCGACGGCCTGTGACTTTGCCGAAGTCTGGATCTTGAAGCTCAAGTTCTTGGTTGCTGCGGCGGTAAAGACGATCCGACCGCCCCAGACGTTCGGCACCTGCTGCTCCAGGGTAATATCGAGTGTCTTCGAAGCGATTCTGGCAAAATTGATGCTGCGTGAATCAACCAACGTTATCCTGCCCGAGGCATCACGCTGAACGCGAGAGGCGAGCTGAGGATCTGTCGCCTCAAGGTCCAGTACCGTCTGCGCGGTGAGGCTCGTGATGGCGTCATTGCGAGTGCTTTCGACGTAATCCACCGAGGCCCGGAAATAATCCGTCCATTTCGGTTGCAGGATCAGGCCCCAGTTAACCGAACGGGTAGTTTCGGGGACCAGGTCGGCATTTCCGCCCGTGCGCTGCATGGCCGGAGTCAACACGACGGTTTGGTTGGTCCGCCGGTCGGTGACAGTCACATTGGCGGTCGCGGGCAAGCTGGGGATTACATCCCCGAAAACGGGTGGTTTGAAGCCGATGCTTATCGAGCCCCGGTAGGCTACGCCGGACACGAGGTCATGCCGGAATCCGGCCGCATAGAGGAAAGGCCGGGAGGTATATGATGCAGGTCGGGTAATAATTACGTTCGCATAGTCTAGGCCATACGCGTCGAAGCGACTACTCACGGGTTGGACTCCATCCAGGCTCTGCTGGCTGGCCCGGCCTGAGGTAAACACTTCAAGTCCGCGCACGAAGGGGACATTCTGTCGAGGCGCCACAACGGGCAGATTCGCTTCGCCATAAAGGGAGTAGGTGTCTCCGGTTGAGACAAAAGGCGGATCATATTTCTCGGCGTAGTTGTAGATCACTTCCTTCGTCCGGCTGTTTAGGGCCGTTTCCAGACTGTAGGTCCGCGAACGTTTCTGGCGGATCCACTCCGCTCCAAGCGTGAGCTGCAGTGGGCCAGCCGGCAGCTTGCCGATTGCACCGGAAACCTTGGCCGACCCTTGGTAGTTGTCGGTGACACCCCCGACGAGATTCAGCAGTCTTGCATACTCGTTGTAGAAGCCCGGCGCCGCTGGGGCCGTCACCCGTGGATCGACGAACGGATTGTATAGCCCCTGATTGATTGCATCCGAGAACTCGATCATATTGCCACTGCCATCGAGGGGCGTGACAAAACTCACTTTGCGGTACGTGTCGACCACGCGGCTATAGCTAGCATCAACCAGAGCGCGCCAATCATGCCATTCGCCGCGCAGTGAGAAGAGAAACTGGTCCTGCTTGGTGATGCTCTCCGTCCCCAACTCCGGACGATCTAGGCGAGGATCATACCACTGGACGACTACGGTCTGTCCGAATGGGTTGGAGGGAGCGCCGGCGCTCACGTACGCGAGGGTGTTGACGTCCGAATTCCTGCCCGCAAGCACGCTCGTGGTCTGGCTGTATTCCGCCGTCAAACGCCAGGCGGAGCCCAGTGTCTGGTCAAATCCCAGCACGAGGTTGCGGTCGTGGCTGTGTGGTCCGAACTCCGAATTCCGACCGAACCCCCCGCGCGCACCTCCGTCGGCGAGGGCAGTATTGTAGACCCCCTGACGCGCAAGGAACGGCGTGAGCCCTTGTCCACCGGTGTATCCATCCGGGACGCTGGTAAATCCCGGCGTGCCCGGTCCGAACAGGTTGGCACCCGAAAGTGACCGGATGTTGGGCGTCGCCCCAAGAAGCGGAGTGGAGTCACCGGTAATAACCGCAGGGGCTTGCGACATGATTGTGTTCCGCCAGCAAATCAGGGTCTCGTCGGCTCGGTCAGCCATCGTCAGGGGGGTATTGTCCTTGTATCCATACGCCAGTCGAAGGCTGAGACCCGGGCGAACCGGGAGCGCATACTCGAGATCAATCGATCTCCTTGCGGCCATCACGTCGACCGGGCTTTCGAAGCCCAAGGCGATCGAACCACCCTGGTAGTCCTGCCGGGTGATGATGTTGATGACTCCGCCCGTGGCCCCAGAACCGTAGATGGCTCCAGCGGCCGAAGAAAGCACCTCGATCCGCTCGATGGAAGCGATGGGAATGCCCCGGAAGTTGCCCGAACTGGTGATGGAGTTTCCATTGCCGAATTGCGCGGTCGGCAGCCGCCGGCCGTTCACCAGGATCACCAGCTCGGTTTCGCCGAGCGGGCCGCCGCCACCAGCACCACTCGCCAGGCTGAGCTCGTTCTGGGCATGGCCGACAGAAAGGACTCCGTTGCTCAGTGCCTCCTCCTGCAGGAAGCGAGTGTAGTTCTGCGAAAGCCGGTTGCGGAAGAACTCCGCCAGATCCGCCGAACCTGACTGTTCTACGTCCTTGGCCGAATAGCTCTGGAAGGGAAGGACATCGTCCTTGGTCCTAGTCAGGTCAATGTTTGCCGTGGTGAAAGGCCGAGCCCGGCCTTCGCTTACCTCGAAAGGGTCCAGCTCGAGGATACCGTCATTTTTTTTTACGCTCACGACGAAATCCTCGAGCTGGATGACTCCTCCCGGCTGGGCCGGCATGGTGACGGCTTCCAGTGAAGACGTCTGTCCGCTGCGGACCTGGACATCCGTGACCCGGGTATTGCGCCTGCCGTCGGCGGCGAGATGGAGCGTTTGCACGCCAGGCCGGACACCGGTCATGGAAAAATGGCCGGACGCATCAGTACGCGTCCCTTTCTCGGATCCAGCCAGTGTTACCACTACGCCGGCCACCCCACGGCCAGCCTCGTCCTGTACCCGACCATCGATCACGCCACTTTGGTCCACGGCGCGCGGTTCCACGGCGTAGCTGGTTTCGGTGAGTTTCCTGACGGCATAGGCGGTGCCGGCAAACAGCTGGGCAAAAGCCTCGGCTGGCTCCATCTCGCCCTTGACCGCCTTGACCTGGAGTTTTCGCAGTTCGCCGGCTGGATAGATCACCTCGACTCCGGCCTGCTGGCCCAGCAAACGGAGGGCCGAGGACGCCGACTGCGCCGGGATGTCGAATCGCACCGGGACTGCAATGGCAGGAACCTCGGCGAGCAGCAGCGCTGCGGCCAAGGCCAGAGCACGCACGCTGAACGGACGTTTCAAATAGATCATGATTTGTGAGGTGCGCCGTGCCGGTTTTGGACGGTGGCACATCCAGCAGACACGCTTCGTGCCAGTTGCTACTAGCCGCGTCCGGACTTTTTCCCGCCTTACCGCGCCACAACCTTGATCCTGCTGTCGCCAAGGTGGATGACCCGCACGGGCAGCGAAACCTGGATGCCCGCGAGGAAGTTTTCCAGATCATCGAGATTGAAGCGTCCGCCAATCTCGAGTTGTGCGATATCCCGCGCCACGTGGATCGTGCAACCGTGATACCGGGCAAAACGCTGGACCGCGACATCAAGACGTTCGCTGTCGAAAATCATCCTTCCTTCGCGCCACGCGATCACGTCCCTGGTCACCGCCGGATCCAGCCGGCGCACGACTTCCGCTGCACTGGACACAACTAGCTGGTCATTGGCCATGAGTTCGTGCCTGCCCCGGCTTTCCGTCACTCGTACGGCCCCCTCCAAGACCGTTACCTCGAGCGTCCCAGCTTCGACCCTTACATTGAATGCGGTCCCGGTCACGCGGACCACTCCAGCAGGGGTCTTGACGTAGAACGGTCGCGAACGGTCCTTGGAAACGGCAAAGTAAGCTTCGCCATCTTGGAGCTGGACCAAGCGATCCTGCCCGTGCAATTCCACCTCAAGGGATGTCCGCGCATTGAGGTCTACATGCGAGCCGTCCGCCAAGGTCACGGACTGCCGGTTGCCGGCCTGGGTCATGATTGTTTCCGCCCGCTGCGATAGCCACCACCAGACGGTGAAGGTAACCGCGAGCGCCGCCGCCATGGCGAGGGAAGCCCTGAGAAATACGAGTCTCCGCGGCCGGCCCATCTGGGCGCCATCGCGCCCGGTTGCAGCGATCTCACCGGCGCGGACCATCTCAGGAACCACCCGGCCGAGGCGCTCCTGGACCCTGCGGTAACTTTCCAGCCGAACCGCATTGCCGGGGTCTTCCCCTAGCCACGCTGCAAGTTCGTCCCGGTCTTGAGCCGAAAGCCCGTCCATGCAGCGCCACGCCCAGCGCGCGGCGGCCTCATCGTGTCGATCACTGCCTGGTGCCAGATTCATGGTCTCAAGATGGAATTCGCTCCAGCCGGTTCACTCCCTGCCTCGGTGGCGAGGCCCGGTCCGTTCCTGCGCTCGGCGAGATACGTGCGGACCATCCGCAGCGCCTTGGACAGCTGGTTGTTCACCGTGCTTTCGCTGGTACCCATTCGCTCGGCGATTTCCGCGGGCCTCAGGCCTTCATGCAGGCGGAGGACAAGCACAGTCTGGCACCGAGGTGGAAGCAGCGCTACTGCCGCCCGGAGCAGGGCCCGGTCCTCGCTGGTCGCGGCCGCATGGGACGGGTCCTCGGCACTCCCAGCCTGCGCGTCGAGCATGGCACCATCCGTTGGCACCATCCGTTGCCCTCGCCTCATCCTGAAATTGTAGGCCAGGCGCCGAGCCGTGGTAAACAGGTAGGACTGCGGCTTGGTCAGCTCCTTCTTCTGCATCACCTCGTAAGTCTTGAGATAGGCGTCATGGGCCACGTCCTGGGCCTCATTGTGGTCGCGGAGAAACCGCGCGAGATAGTTGCGAAGGGGCCCGAGCGTCCTGCGGTACAGGTTGCCGAACTCGCCGCCCCCGGCCGGGCCGGCCTCGCCTGATGCCACAGGCAAGGCACGGGCATCATCGGGCGCAGGCGAGCTCATGGACAGGCAGCTATGTTCCAGGCATGGTTCGGCACCCGGCGGACGGAACGATGCGCCAGAAGGCTGCAAGAGGCAAGAGTCCCGGGCAGTAAGCACTTCAAGGCATACAGGACACACCGGGTGCAGGTTGCTCCTATTCCGACGAAGATGATTTCTCCGGAGCAAATCGCAGCTGGCTTTGACACCCCGCTCCCTGCAGCACCGCCGTGTCAGCCAAGATGGTGACAAGCGCGCCCGCGTGAATCAGGTCCGCGCGGCATGCCGATCATCCAGCTTCGAGTGACAGGTCTATCCCGGATCCTATCTGCCAAGTGTCGCCCCATCGGCTTTCCACCGCGTCTTCATCTTCAACCACCGTTCAAATTGTGCCATCTTGGCTGCCGCCGGATCGGTGCGGTCGTTCATCCAGTAGTCAAACCAGTCGAGCTTCCGCTCCATCGAAGCTTCCCGGACACTGGGCCGCTGGAAGTTGTGTTCCTCCTGCTCGTAGGTCACCAGTTCCGCCGGCACGCCCTGCATGCGGAGCGGTACGTAGAATTCCAGGGCCAGCGCCGCCGTCTCTTCCCGGAACTCCATCAGCAACGGTGTCCGGACCTGGTCAACGCTCAGCACCGGGCAGAACTCGAGATAGGCTGCCGCAGTCCGGGCGGTAAAGGGACCGCCAAAGGTGTTCCCGTAGATTCGGGCCCACGTCGAACCACCCCACAGCCAGTATTCGCTGGGATTGTAATCACCTCCTTCGCCGACACAGGCCGCCGCAAACGGAAAGCGCGAGTGCGCGAGGACAAACTCCACGACAAACGCGCCATGACTCCAGCCGTACAGTCCCACCCGGGCCGGATCCACCAGCCCCCGCTCTACGAGTTGCGTGACACCCGCCTCCACGCTCGCGAGCACCTGCCAGCCTTCGTTCTCCCGCGCCTTCACCGGATCGCCCGCAAGCTGCTGCGCGCTCGTCAGCGGCGGCACATTGATCATCAGGACCGCATAGCCCCGGCCCGCGAGGGCCTGGGCCGGAAACGTCGTATGCCATTCCGCCACGGTCACGAACCGTCCGGTAAAGCCGTACGAGGCGACAACCAGGGGCGCGCGCTGGCCAGGTGGCTCCACCGTGGGGTGCAGCAGGTAGGCGGTCGTGACGGTGCCGTAGGAATTTGTGATGGATAGCTTCTCGACCTTGCCCAGGCTCCGCCGCTCCAGCATGGGATTGAGCTGGGTCAGGCGCCTCGGCGTGGCGCTGCCTAGTTCGCCAATGGCCACCTCCGGTGGTGACTCAAGCGATTCCGAGACACCGGCATAGTGCCGGAAGTCGTCCGCAAAGCTGACGAGCCGACCCGTCCCGGCAAACTCCGCGACCTTCCTCTCTGCCAGCGAGAGCCGGGTCACCTTGCCATCCTGCTGAAGAAATACCGCATCCGCCGCTTGGTCGTAGCTGCCCCGCACGTCGAACCTCGCCCCCACGGTCGCCCACGGCAGCGGTCCCACCGTTCCCTTCCGCAGGTCGTAGCAGTAACCCGTGCCTCGCTCCCGGGTATTCTGCAGGAAGAACAGCCGCCCGGAATCTCCGAGCCACACCGGGCAGACCTCCTGCAGGGCTGATCCCGGCAGGACATTGGTCCGCTGCCCGGTCCGCAGGTCCATGACCTCAATATCCAGATTGGTCGGTGCGCCACCCCCGTCGGGATGTCCCTGCCGAATGAGCTCGATCGCCGCCGAGGCGTTGTCCGGAGCCAGAGCAACCCGCCGCACGAGTCCGGTCTGCGGCAGGGCTTCAAACGGTATCTCATGCGAAAACAGCACGGCCCGGTCCGCAACACGCACGCCCTCGAACCGCTCGCGCACCACATACCGGTCACCGGGTCGCCCGGTCTCCCGCACCTCCCCGTGATCCCAGTCATACACCCGGCCACGGTCGGCGTCCTCCTTCCTCACCTCGGGTGCGGCATACACCCACGAGGCCACCAGACAGAGGGTCCCATCGCGGGAAACATCAAAGGCATCGATCCGGGTGCGTGACTCCCTGAGGCAGGTGACCTCACCCGTCCGGACGTCGATAGCCAGGATCCGGTACGATCCACCGACCCGAGCCAAACCATAGACATGATCGCCACGCGCGTCCCACCTCAGCTGGCCCAGGTTTTCGGTCGTGACGATACGGCGCGGCCCGCCTGATCCCGTGCCCTGGAGGACCAGGTTGTCGTCGTTGCGGTTCGTCTCCAGGTTGGGATGCCGCAGTATGTAGGCCACCGTCTCCCCTCGCGGCGAGATCCGCACTTCCCGGATCTCGCGAAAATCGAGCAGGTCTCCGACCGACATCGGCGGCAGGCTGACCGCCGCCAGGGCGGCACGCACGCCGCACGCCACCATAAACGCAGCTGACACCAGGCGCGCGCGAACGAAACGTGACATGACGACGTTCCCGTCAGAAGCGGTGCCGGGCAGACACGTAGAAGCTGGCTCCCCGCGGGTCGCCGAACAGGCTGTAATACGCCTGGGTATTTGAGGCATCGAAAGGCGGTTTCGCATCGAAGACATTGCGCACTCCAAGCTGGATCTCGGTTCCGTCCACCCAGTCGCGGCGCCACCCCGCCTTCCCGCCCGCCGCCTGGAACCGATAGCCCAGGACGAAGTCGTGGTAGACCTGTCCAGGTACCCGCCCGTTGCCGCCCTGGCTCAGGACCTGCACCGCGTTCGTCGACACGAGATACGAGTCAAAATACGAGATGTTCCAGCCGACGGTCCACGGCCCGTGCTTCCAAGTGAGCCCGCCGCTGGCCTTGAATTTGAGCGGATTGGTCGATCCCACGCCCACGTTTTCGAGAAACGGCTGGCTCGGCAGGAACTGGGTCCGGTAATGAGTCTCCCAAGTAGCCGCCAGGTACGTGTCAAAGCGTCCGTAGTCGGCCGTCTCCTTCACGTAATCCACCGCCACGTCATACGCGTTCAGCGACGCTTTCGAGATATTCGCAGTCGTGACATCAAGGAAGGTTATCGGTCCCACTCCGTAGGGATCGCCGGCCGGCCCCGGCCCGCGCTGCACCCGGCCAGGCAGGAATGCTTCGTTGTCGACCACCTGCTGCTGGTTGAGGGTCGCGATATTGTCCGTCTTCCGGATATAGGTATAGTCCACCGCCAGCCGCAGGCCCGGCAGCGCCTCGGGCTCGAAGACCAGGCCGGCCGACCAGCTCCGGGACTTTTCCGGCCGGAGATCCGGATTGCCGCCGATGATTGCCTGGGAGGCCAGGATTGGGCTGACGGCATTTCCCCGGCGCGGATCGATGACCGTCGAATTGCTGGCCGCCGGGGCCGGCGTGAGCTGCACCACGGTCGGGGCCACAAACCCGGTGCCAAAGCTGCCCCGGATCAGCACGTCAGTCCGCGGGCGGTAGCTCAATCCCACCGTCGGGTCCGTGGAGGACAGCTGCTGGCGGTTCCGCGTCGCCGCCGGCACCGGCGCTCCACCCGCCGAGACCAGGATCGGCGATGCGCCATCCACGGTGTAGCGATCGAATCGTCCTGCGACCTGAAGCTGGAGCGAATCGATCCCCGGCAGGTGCTGGCCCCGTGCAAACAGGGGAATGCCCGCCTCCACGTAGGCGCTGGCGACAGACTGGGAGCGGGCGGGACGGTAAATGCGGGTGCTGGGCGGGATCAGCTGGAAACCGTCGGCAAACGCCTCGTCGCGGTATTCGAGCAGCGTCGAGAGCGTCGCGGATCCGGCCGGCAGCGTCCCGATGGCGCCCGCCAGGCGCAGGGCCACATCGTTGAGCGTGCTGGCCAGGGTCTGCACCTCGCTGTTTGGCGGGCCCAGGTAGGGGCGGTAGTCCACGTTGTTCTGCAGGATATCCACCGCGCCGTTCGACAACGCCGTCGTGCCATCGGCAGTTACAACTGCTCCTGAGCGGAAGTAGTAGCCTGAGTATCCCCAGGTGTAGTCCGCTTCCGCTTTCCACCCGGCAGGCAACTGCAGGATTATCCCACCCACGATCCGCCGGTCAAAGCTGTTGACCCGGTAAACCGTGTCTGCGGTGCCGGCCGCCGGCGTGACGCGAACCGCCTGGGTGAAAGGGTTGTTCGGGGCCGTCGCCGCCAGCGTGAACGAACTGACGCCGTTCACCGCCATTTCCGACGAATTGTTTGAAAGGCCGGCCTCGAGAAACGCCTGCACCGAGGAACTGAACTGACGCCGGAGCGTGAGGCTCAGCGACTCGACGGTCGGCTGAGAGACCAGACCAGCCCGGCCGCCGCCGGGAGCCTGCGCACTGTCCGCGAGGTCGAGGTTGTAGCGTCCCGCATTGGATACCAGCGCCGCGCCCTGGTCGGCCGCAGCCCCGGCGTAACCTACCGGCGCGGATGTAAAGGGCGAGGCGAGGACAGTGCCGGTCTTCAGCTGGAGGTTCGCGCCGCTCACGCTGCGGATGTTGGCCGTGGCGCCAACCGGGGGATTTGCGGCGGTGAGGAAGAAATTCGGGTAGTTGGCCAGGATCCGCTGCCGTCCGCGCTGGACCAGTTGCCGGTCGCCGGCCGTGACCGGATGCTGGGTCCGGAAGCTCCCCGCGAGCAGCAGGTTGGTCTTTCCATCTTCGAGGTTGTACCCCGCGCTGAACTCGACGGCCCGCAATGCCGCATCGGTGTCAAACGTGCTGCCATAGGTCACCTTCAGTTCGGCCCCGGCATAGTCCCGGCGCAGGATGACATTGATCACGCCGCCGGTCGCCCCGCCGCCGTAAATGCCCGAAGCCGTGGTGGGCAGCACCTCGATGCGCTCGATCGCGTCAAGCGGGATGCCATTCAGGTCAGGCTGGGAGGGAGTGCCGAACTTCGCCGAGCTCGGGATCCGGTGACCGTCGATGAGGATCAGGGTCTGGTTCGTACCCAGGCCCCGCAGGTTGATCTGGCTGGTATTGCCGTCGATCCCGCCTGGCGACTGAAGGCCGGTCGAGGCCTGCGTGTTCATCGTCAGCCGCTGCTTCAGGAAGTCCTCTACATTCATGGCCCCGGACTCGCGGATCTTCTGGTGATCGAAGATAACATACGGCTGGGCATCGTCCCGGCTCCGTTTCACATCCATGTTGAGGAGCTTCGAGTCCATTACCTCGAAGGTCCCGAGTTTCACGACCCCGTCCTCAATCCTGCCCTGTCTTTCCGGGTGGCCGCCCGTCGCCGTGTCCCGCGCCACCCGGTCTCCGTTTGGGCCGGCCTTGCTGACCGCGAAGGTCGACGTGCCTTCATCATACGCGACCGTGAGCCCGGTGCCGGCCAGCATCGTTTCCAGCGCCTCCTTCAAGGTATATTCGCCCTTCACGGTTCTGGTCCTCACGCCACGCACTTCAGCGGCAGGGTAAATCACCTGCTGTCCAGCTTGGGCGGCCAGTTCCTTCAGCGTCCGGCTTGCGTCACCCGCCGCCACATCGAAGGTCGTTTTCCCGTCGGCCGCCCGCGCTCCGGTCACCAGCAGCAAGGCTCCAACAAGCAGGACAAGCAGGTGCACGCCTGCGAAGGTATCGACGGTTCTGGGCCGCAAGGAAGAATAGGACATGATGGTAGGGTTTGTCCCAAGACTGAATTCCGGCGGCTCACCTGTAGGAAAATTTCCAGAATCTTCGCCGGCCGACATCACTCGGCGCGGCGCAGCACCACGACACCGTCCCCCCGCCGCTCCGCCTTCACCCCAAAGCTCGCTTCCAGGAGCCGCACGAAACCCTCGACATTGTCAGACCGCAGCGAGGCGCCCACCGGCACGGAGGCCAGTACCGGATCATCGACCACGAGCTTCACCCGGTTATACGCATTAAATTCCGCGACCACCTGGGCCAGCGGCGTGTCGTTGAACTCCAGCTGCCGTGGCTGCCACGCCAGCGTCCGGGTGATCTCCGGGACGGGTACGGCCTCGACCCGGGGCGGTTCCGACCCCAGGGAAACCGTCGCCCGGGA
The DNA here is from genome assembly GCA_964471615.1 of uncultured Opitutaceae bacterium. Lineage (GTDB taxonomy): Bacteria > Verrucomicrobiota > Verrucomicrobiia > Opitutales > Opitutaceae > Opi-474. The sequence continues at coordinate 93,163 of CAYYGV010000002.1, read as the reverse complement.
ACCGGCCTCGAGGATCGGGATGAGCGGAGCTGGCTGGCCCGCCGGCAATCCCGCCTGGCTCACCTGCACCTTGCCCTCCGTCACCAATACCTCCACCGCCCGGGCCCGGAGGTTCACGTTGAACGCCGTGCCCACCGCGCGAACCTTCACCCCGGCCGCATCGACAACAAACGGCCGGTCCGCGTTCTTTGCCACGGTGAACGTCGCTTCTCCTCGGACCAGGCGAACCGTCCGTTCCGCTGGCGTGTAGTTGACCTCCACTGCAGCACCGTGGTTCAGGTCGATCGAAGACCCGTCCTCGAGGATCTTGCGCATGACCAGCGGAACCGTTTCGGCCAACCTCGCCGGCGGCGCTTCCTTCGCCGTCCACAAACCCACGAACAGCACCGTCAGCGCCGCTGCGATCCCCAGTGGGACAGCCCAGATCACTTTCCGCCGGGCGGCCAGTCCGCGCTCCGGCGCGGGGGCCGCGAGCAGGTCGGGATTCGGCCGCGCCCCATGTTCGGGTCGCCACTGCGCGAGCATCCTGAGGCCCTTCACTGTCTCTCGATGTCTTGCCAGCGATTCGCCATGACGCGGATCCTCCGCGAGCCACGCAAAGAACCCATCCTGCTCCTCCGCCGTCAGGCCCCGGTCGCGCCGCGCGAGCCACGCCGCCGCCTCGTGCGCGATCCGCCCTTCGGTCGTCTCATCTTCTCCGCTCATCGCTCGTTCCTCCGCAGTTGGGCGACATACGCCGTGCATTTCCTGATTCCCACGGTGATCTGCGCCTCCACCGTCCCGGTCGTGATCCCCAGCTGGGCCGCGATTTCCTTGTGGGAAAGCCCGTAGACGTTCCGCAGCGTCAGCACCTGCCGGCACCGGTCGGGCAACGCCTGGATGGCCTGGGTCATGAGTTCGATCTCCTGGTTCCGCGAGACGGTCTCCGCGATATCCACCGTCTCGTCCAAGACGGAAAATTCCTCCTCGACCCCTAGCGGCTCGACCACCAGCCCGGCGGTTTTCCGGCAGGCATCATAGGCCAGGTTCCTCGCCGTCGCAAAGAAGAACGCCTTGGGCGACCGGATATCCTTCGCCTTCGCCCGCGCCGCCAGCACCCGCGAGTACGCTTCCTGGATCACGTCATCCCAGTCTCCCAGCTTCGGAAACCGGCTCTGCAGCCATGCCCGCAGCATCGCCTCGTGCACCTGCAGGTGCTCGGCGACCCACTGCGCTGACTCGGGATCCTGCGGCGGCATGTCTCTCGGCCGTCCGGGCTAGCCCTCGCTTCCACCGCCAGCAAGGACCGAAAAGAAAAAAACTCACCGGACCACCTATAGGTATAGGCAGTCCGGTCCGTCTTGAGTCGTGGGTGTTTCAGGCTCCGCTATTTCTTGCATCCGCCAGCGCCGGCCGGACACGCCAGATTCTCGCTGCAAACCGTCCCTGCTCAAGAACCTGGCTTCGGCACTGGCTCCCGGGCGCCAAGCACACGGGTTTCGTCCCCTGGCTGGAGCGGCGCCAACCCCAGTTCGCGCCGCAGCACTTCCTCCAGGTACCTCAGGCCCCCGCTGCTCTCCGTGTGGGCCACGAGGCGGCCATCCTTCCCCAGCAGGAAATACTGCGGCAGGCTGATCAGTCCAAACCTCCGGGAATAGGGATTGTCCATGCCCTTGCCGTCGAAGTACTGCGGCCACGGCATGCCATGCTCCTGCACGTACCTCGCGAGCACGGCCCGGTCCTTCTCGCTGTATTCGCACGCGATCCCGATGATCTCGAATCCGCGCCCATGGTAGGCCGCGTACACCTCCTTCATCAGCGGTTCCTGCACCTTGCAGGCCCCGCACCAGGTTGCCGCCCAGAAGTCCAGCAGCACTACCTTGCCCCGCAGTTTCTCCAGGTCGACTTCCCGGCCATCCAGCGCGGTGAACTTCATTTCCATCGGCACCGACCGTGCGTCCGCAATATGGGCCTCACCGGACGCCATCTCGCGCACCAGCGTGTTCGGGCTTCCCGCGAACAGCTTCTCGACAACGCCGACCCTCTCCGGCGTGAATTTCCGCAACCCGCGCAGGGCCGACGCCGAGATATTTCTCAGGCGGTAGTCCGTGGCCTCAGGGTTGTCCGCGGCGATCGCGGCGACTTCCCGACCCGCCTTTTCCCAGTCGCATTCCGATGCGGGTTTCACGCCCTGGTTGTAGGGGCGGACATACTGCTCCAGCACATCCAGGCGCGACGCAAGATCGGTGCTGGCCTCCGTAGCGGCCCGAGCGCCCGGGCTACCGAGGACAAGGGCCGCAATGGCGATCAAGAATGTAGGCAATTTCATGGGAGATCCTGCAGTCAGAACTGCTTGCGGACACTGACCCAGTAGCTCCGCAGCCGCTTGTCGCCATAAGGGCTCGTGTAGTACGCGTAGAATGCATCGTAGGGCGGGACCTTGTTGAAAACGTTCTTCACCCCGCCTTCCACGCTCAGGCCATCGAGCAGCCGGGCGCCGAGGCCCGCCGGCCGGTCGGCGCGGTTTCCACCACCCCGCCGGAAAGTATATCCGGCATAAAGGTCGTGATAGGCCTGCGACGGGATGGTGTCGCCGCCCTGGGCCGCGACTGTGGTGCCATAGACGTCTCCGTCCGCATAGAGCGTCGAGTAGGGCCCGCCAGCCGCACCCAGCTGCCTGTAGGAGGAAAAATACCGTACCGTCCAGCCTACGCTCACGCTGCCCTGCTCCCACATCGCACCGAAGTTGCCCTTGTACTTCCCGGGCCCGCCTTCGGCCACGTAACCGACATAGTCCAGGGCCGGCGTCCCCGGATAATCCTGGTGCAGGTCGTGGGACATGATGGTCAGTGCGCCCCGTACCCCGAGGGTGCCGGGGCCCATCTTCTGCCGGTAGTCGAAGCTCAGGTCCCAGCCCTCCGTTTCGTATTTCGTGAGATTGAGATAGCTCGTGTTCACGAGCGTCACCTCGCCCGTGGCGGCCCGTGTCACCCGTCCCGGGTACCGGGTCTCCGCGCTGACGACATCCTGTGCGCCGAGCGACCCGATCTTGTCGAACTGCTGGATCCGGAAGTACTCCGCATCCAGCCTCAGGCCCGCCAGCGCCCCGCCCTGCGGCTGCCAGACCAGGCCGGCATTCAGGCTCCGGGAGTGCTCCGGCTTCAGGTTCGGGTTGCCGCCGGACAATGTCGGCACGTCATACGTGCCGCCGCTCTTCGGATCGAAGATCGTGCTCGGAAAAAAATCAGGTGCGGCATTCGGCAGCAGCTGGGCCGGCGTCGGGGGCAGGAAGGCCGTCGAGACCGAGCCCCGCACTACGACATCCCGGGTCGGCTCATATTTGAGGCCCGCCGTGGCGTTCGTGCTCGTGTAGCTGGTCCTCGAAAAATACGGCACCCCACCCTGCGTCGGCTCGCCATAAACACTGTTCGCCGGATTGTTCGGGTACTCGGCGTAGTACGGTGTTCCCGTGTCCACCGTGTACTGTTCGCTGCGCCCCGACAGCTGCAGTTCCAGTGTATGGACGAAGAGATACCGGTCCCGCCGGACAAGCGGAACCATGGCCTCGACATACCCGCTCCGGGTCGCCTGCGTCCGCCCGAAATAGGTCGTGCGGTTGTTCCGCGCCGTCGAGATCGGATAGATCCGCTCATCCACATTGGCCGGTGCGTGGGCCTTCCGGTACTCGAGGCCGAAGGTGAGTTCCGGCCTGCCCCACGGGAGCGCTGGCAGCGGCCCTGCCCCCCGCAGCGAGACGTCGTCCAAGGTGGCAGAGCCCCGATAGGTTGTCGGCGACAGGTATTTGTCCAGAGCCAGCGGAAAACGCAGGGTATCGACAAACGGGTTCAGGGCGCCGCTTGCCAGGTCCGCGTCGACCGCGAAGTTGTCATAGCCGGTGAAGTACGACGTGAACCGGTTCTCCGACCGGGCATAATCGAATTCCGCGGTCCACTCCCCGGGCAGCTGGAGCGTGCCGCCCACGGTCAGGCTCCGGGTCCGCGAGTCCGTGTCGTACGGCGTCGCGAGCGTGTTCGGGAACCGGACCCGCACGGCGGTGGTGAAGGGGTTGATCGGCGACGCCGCGCTGACGACATGGAGGTTCGTGATCGGGCTGAGCAGGAACGAGGTCCGGTTGTCGGTCGCGGTCAGGTCGGCAAAGAGCTCCAGCTGCTTCGTCATCTGCCGCCGGACGCTCGCAAGGAAGGCGTGCGTCTCGGGCGCCATGCCGAAAGGGAACAGGAGCCCGGTCGGGCTTTGCCGCGTCGACGGCAGCTCGAAATTGTACTTCCCGGCGTTCTGCACCAGGCCGGCATACACCTGCGCCAGCGGACTGCTCGCCGAGGTGCCGGCCGGCACGAAAGTCTGCCGGACATTGAGCGGGGTCCCGTCGTCCAGCACCAGGTTGCCGGCGCTGGACTTCGTGATGTTGGTGGTGGCCCCAAGGAAGGGATTCGACACCGAGTAAAACGTGGACGGGGAGTTCTGCAGGATCTTCGCGATCCCCCGGTCGAAAAAATTCCTCCGGTCCTGCTGCAGCAGCTCGGACGTGTCCGAGTACTGGGCCGTGAGGAGCAGATGCGTCCGTCCTCCCTCCAGAGTCATACCGTAATTGGCCGCCACGGTCCTGACCGGCGCATCGGTGTCCCAGGTGTTCTCGTAGGTGGCCCGGACCTCCCCGCCGGCATAGTCCTTCTTCAGGATGACGTTCACCACCCCGCCAACCGCGCTCCCGCCATAGATGCCCGACGACGCCGAGGGCAGCACCTCGATGCGGTCGATCGCAGCCAAGGGCAGCCCGTTCAGGTCCGCCTGGTAGGAGTTCTCATGCAGCTGCACCCCCGCCTGCCGCCGGCCGTTCACCAGCACCAGGGTCTTGTCCGCGCCCAGTCCCCGGAGGTTGATGGAGGACGTGTTGCCGAGCCCCGTGTTGATATCCTGGCTGTTGGAGAGGGCCGTCGCATCCATCGTCAGCCGCTGCTTCAGGAAGTCCCCGACGCTGGTCGCCCCCGACTGGACAATCGTTTTCGCGTCAAAGAGATAGTACGCCTGCGGGTCATTGATCGTCCGCGGCCGGTCGACGTTGGCATCGGAAAACGGCTTCGCCTTTGTGTCGGTTACCTCGAACTTCTCCAGCCGCTCAACTGTCTCGGCCTTCACCACGTAGGGCGCCAGTTCCACGGCCCCGCCCGATGGCCTCATCCGCTCCATGCTGAGGGTCAGCTCGCTGCCCGCCCGCACCACCACGTCCGTGACGTGCAGCTGCTGGCAGCCCTCCGCCGTCGCGACCACGAAATAGGTTCCCGGTGCGACCGCGCCAAAAAAAAACTCCCCGTTCCGGTCGGTCCGCGCCACCTGGCCGCTGTCCCTCAGTTCCACCAGCACACCGACCGCCGGCACGCCCGACTCCTGCGCGAGGTTGCCCCGGACGGATCCCGTGCTCGCCGCCTTCCGGGCCTCGTCCCGCACCACCGCGAACCAGCCCGGCCTGTTCTCGACCGCGGTGTATCCCGTGCCCTTCAGCATCACCGCCAGCGCCGCCGCGGGCTCAAGCTCGCCCTTCACGGCCTGCGTCGTGACCTGCCTGATCTCGTCCGCCACGAACATCACCTGGGTGCCGGACTGCTGCATGAACAGCTGCAGGGCCGCCGGGGCAGCCTGCGCCGGGATATCGAACTTGACCGTCGCGCCAAGGGCCGACGCCACGACACACAGGGCCAGCATCACGCCGGCCACGATCCGCCTGTACTGGACAAAGCTTGGAGTCATACACCCAAGACGACCCGCGTTTCCAAACCCCCGGAAATTTCGGAAACCCGGCCCCGTGGTTACCGCGCCAGGATCCGGAACGACCCGTTACCCCGGGGCACCACCTGCACCGAGACCGCCCGCGGCAGGAACGCCAGGAACCCATCCAGGTCATCCAGGGCGCAGCTGCCGCCCATGCGGTACGACGCGACCGCGGCCGCCACCTCGATCTCCCGGCCATGGTACGCAGCCATCCGGTTCACCGCCTCGCCGAGCGTCAGCCCGTCGAGGACCAGCCGGCCCTCCTGCCAGGCCCGCACGTTTGCCAGCTCGGCCTTCGACAGCACGTGCACCTCGTTCCTCGTCCCGTCGAACTGCTGCCCCGGCAGCAAATTCAGGAATGACACCCCGTCCCGCTGCAGGCCCACGGCACCCTCGAACAGCGTCACCTCGGGTTTTCCATCCCCGCCCAGCCGCACGTTGAACCTCGTGCCCGTGACCCGCACGACCCCACCTGGAGTCTCGACGAGAAACGGATGCCGCGGATCCTTCGCCACCTCGAGGTACACCTCGCCACGGTCCAATCGCAGCGTCCGCCTCCCGTACCGGAAATCCGTCCGCACCTCGGTCCGTGCATTCAGTTCCGCCGTCGACCCGTCCGCCAGCGCCACCGTCTCGCGGTGGGCCGCGGCCGTCGCGATCTTCTCCGTGTCCCGCGCATAGGGCACCGCCCAGAACCCGATCGCAGCCAGCACCAGGACTCCCGCCGCCGCACGGACCGTGCGCGCCCGCCGCCGCCGCTTCCGGTCCAGCTTCCCCTCGATGTCCGCCAGCAGGCGGCCCACCTTGTCCGGCCGGGAAGCCCATTCCAGCGGCGGCTGGCCAGCAGAGGATGCGTTCGACCTTGGCATGGCGTCAGAAGAGTTCATGGCCCCTGGCCCGGAGGTAGTCCTCGCAGAGCTGGATGCCCCGGGCGACCTGGTGCTCGACGGCTTTTTCCGAGATCCCGAGCTGCCGGGCGACCTCGGCCTGGGTGAGTCCCTTGAACCGGTGGAGGATGAAGATGTCACGGGTACGGGCCGGGAGGGCCACAATGGCATCTCCGACCAGGCTGATCTTCTCCTGCTCGGTCAGGACCTCGGCCACTCCCGGCCTGTCCTCCATGACGGCCAGGGCGGCCACATCCCCCGTGCTGCTGACCGGATTCCGGCTCTCCCGCCGGATCAGGTCCAAGGCCAGGTGCCGGGCTACCCGAAATAAAAAAGCCTTCGCCGACTGGATCGGCTGGACCGCCCGTGCCTTCCACACCCGCAGGAACGACTCCTGCACCACGTCATCGATATCCCTCACCGTGGGATACTGGCTCCGGAGGAACGCCTTCAGGCTCTTTCCATGGGGATGAATTTCATCGTGGAACCATTGCGTCCGGTCGACGGCCTCCTGCATCACCGCCGACGCGCCCGGCGGGGCGAGGGCTTCGCCGATCGGCACGGGACTGGGCGAGGACGGGTTCACGGGGCAGGCAGCGCAGGCACGACTTGGCGAGGCACCTGAACGTGTCGAACAAAATACCCCGCTTTTGTCTCCATGCAGGAAAAATTTCAGCCACGCGCCGAAATTCCCGGGGATACTTCAGCTCCGTACGTCTTGGCAGCAGCCACAAAAGTTTCCCGCAGGAGCCTGAGAAGGTCAGCCCACAGCGCTCCTACTCCATCCGGACTATTTGGGCCATTCGCCCCTCGGCGACCTCAGAAATCGCTCTCCGTCGTTAGGGGTAAGCCAGATGGCCTAGCGTCATATTGGTGAACCCTCTCCCGACATCAGGATTTCCACGCCATGATCGCCCTCGCTGACAGCCTCCAAGGCCAGCCTGGTCGCACCTGCGACCCGACCGTTCAACCCTCCCTCCGAGCCTCCTGCGAGCTCGATTCCTGGTTTACCGCCGAGGTGCTGCCCCACGCCCCCTATCTCCGCCGCTACCTGCATCACCGGTTTCCCCGTTTCCCGGATCACGATGACATCATGCAGGAAACCTGGCTGCGGCTGCTCCGTCTCCGCCAGCAGGGAACAGTACACGCCGTGCGCGCCCTCGCCTGCCGCATCGCCCACAACCTCGTCATCGACCAGCTCCGCCGCCAGTCCCGTTCACCCTGGATCGACATCAACCGGGACCAGGCCTGCCAAATTCCCGACGACCGTCCGCCGGTCGCCGACCGGGTGCAGTCCCGTCAGGAGCTGGAACTCCTCTCCCGCGCGATCGCGCTGCTCCCTTCCCGTACCGCCGCTATCCTGCAACTGCATGGAGTGGAAGGTCAGCCCCCTCTGGCTGTGGCCGGCCACCTGGGCATCGCGCGCGGCACCGTCTACGTGCAGCTGGCCCGTGGGCTCCGCCTCTGCACTGCGATGCTGCGCCGCCATGCCGAGGGCCTTCCCATGCGCATCCCGCGGGCAAGGCGCAGCCAACGGATCGCCGAGTCTGCGATGGACCACAAAATCCCAAATCTCCGCACGTCTGCTGCCGAGCCATACGTCCGCAAATCGGCCGGCCTTACTTCGCTACCCGCTCGAGTACGCTCGCCAGCGAGATCCCCAATTTCTGCCACTCTTGTACCGTGACCTCCCTCGGATCACTCGCCCCAACATCCGCACCTCCAGTCCTACCTTGGAGCCGTTGTTCCGCCGCACACGACCCCTCTGCCACGTGCACCGCGACAAGCCGTTCTGCAGGAGTCAACTTTTGCAGCAAGTGATTCTGAGCAGAAAGATTCATTGCATAGACGTCCGTGGCTTTTCAGAGGAAGCCCCCGAATCAACGAAACCCCCTAGACCAGTTGATTCTTGTGGTTGCATTCATGACGGAGCAAGAAACTGCGCCGAGCTTTACGAAACGCTTAGCGGGCCATCGTGGTGCGATTGATGCGGAGCTCGCGCGATATTCCGCGTGTACCAATCGCAAAATGATAGGGTTATCATGCCTTGGTATCGTGGCACACTGCGGGTATTCATTCTCCTGCCTTTTTTGGAGATCTGGACTCCGCAGGAGTGTCGTTCGATTGCCCTTGTGACGATTGTTCAGGCAGAGCTTGCAGGCCGAGTGCAACACGGATGGCATTTTCCATCTTTGTCCAAGATTTGGCTTCTGATCGCGCCGTGATCATTAACCCATCTTTTCCCAAGATAAAATATTCTGGAAGTCCGACGATTCCGTATCGCTTGATGTAGTCGTTTTTCAGGCCTGTTGAATAGAAAATGTGCGCCCATCCTATTTCTTCCTTCTGCGTCTCTTGACGCACAAAGTCTCGATCTTTTTCTTTCAGCTCGCAGCTTACGGTCAAAATATCAAACCCCGCTGAATGGTATTTATGGTAAAGCTCTTTCAGCTTTGGTCGCTCTGACGCGCAAACGCCGCACCATGTATAGGCTCCAAAATCAATCAGGAGCACTTGGCCCCGAAACCTATCCAAGTTCACTTCTTCGCCGTCGAGCCCCAGCCCATTGATCTGCATTGGCTGACTCCGTGCCGCGGCGAGCGTTTCAGATCTCTGGCCGAAGGCTCGGAGCCATTCGTTGTTGGAATTGCGCAATTCGACAAGAAACCTGGGGCCGGATCCAGGGCGTGTCTTTTCCAGTAGTTTGACGAATGATGAGGCAAGGGGCACCACCGATCGGGAAGATGGGCAAAGGTTCCCGTAAGCGAGTAATTCCTTAGTCAGATCTGTGAGCGATTCTTCAGAGCCTCGGTCAATCGCTGTCTTGGCGCTTGTAAACCTCGCATAGAATTCGGCAAAGAGTACGGCATCTCGCTGCTCTTCCGTGACGAGCGGTGAAGCGAAAAATGCGGCTCGAAGGGTGCGGTAAGCCATCTCCCATTCGGCTTTCGCGTCATGATCTATCGGTCCCGATAGCGCCTCAAATGACCAAGCTTTGGAAGCTTCGTCCAAATCGCGCAACTGCGGCTCGGCATAGGACGGTGGCATAGTCACTGTTGCGACGAACCATTGCCAAGTCCGAGGATCATCGGGAAATTGCCGGCAAATTTCGAGACCCCAATCACGCATTAATCGACGCGTCGTGTCCGTCCAACGCTTATATTTGAGACGGTCATCACCGACCCCAAGTGAGTAGCCTCCATCGGCTGCAGCCTTGGGTTTACTGGCTTCAATCAGGGTCTGGAGTGGCATCCAAAAATGCTCAGGAATGACCGGGGATTGGCGTGCAGCCTGATTAAGCAGGTCCTCCGTGGTAGAGGCTGGTGTGACGGCTTGAGCTTGAACGAATAGCCCACAAAAAACGCATATTAACCACGTGTGGATGCGCCTAATGCGCGCGCAAAGGCCGGGCTTTTTGCTATTCATCGCAAGGTGGGTTCTGGTTTTTAGAACTGCTTGCTTAATGTAATTTCGTAGCGACGGCCCCGCGGATCTATTTGTCCGAAGAATCCGACAAGAGCTCCAGTGGAAGTAGAATACCTCGGCTGTGGTTCGACATTGAACGCATTGATTAGATTGAGGCTAATTTTAGTGCCGCAAAGAAGGCGCTGCCATACCGTCGTGTCTGGCGAATGATCTTTGGAAAACTCATAGCCTGCTTGAAAATCCCACTCTGAAAATGACGGCTGTCGCGAACCAGGGTTTGTGGTAGTTGAATAAAATGGAAATGATGCGCTGGTGTAAGTGTCGATCACTCCCGCTTGCCAGGGACCCCTATTCCAGAATAGCGACATTACTCCGCGCCACGGCTGCAGAGGACTTCTGTCGTTCAGTTTTGCGCGGGGAGTGGCTGCGACCTCGGAAATCAATTGCTTGGTCGCCACTGCAGCGAACTGAAGGTCGCCCCATGCACCTAGGCTTGTGTTGTATCGGATTTCAACATCGTAACCGGCAACCTTCTGAAAGGCTAGATTGACCGGAGTGTTAATAAACCCCGTAACAATGCCAGGAAGTCCGGCCGCTTGGTCAGCCGCTGTGGGAGCAGCACGTATGACGTGATCGGGGAAATAGACAAACCAATCGGCAAGTGCAGGCTGAGAAACGCGGTCTCGATATTTGAGACTATAATAATCAACTGAAGCAGAGAGTCCCTTAAGAAAAGGGAGCTCCAACACTAACCCGACATTCTCGCTACTAGATTGTTCGGGATGGAGGTTTGGATTGCCTCCATTGACGAGTGTGGCGGTGCGGAAGGTCGCAAGTGGCGTGCCTACGATCTCGTTGTTGCGAAGAGGATCCAAAACAAGATCATTGGCCGAGGTGCTGATAATCCCGTTGGATGAGCTACTCACACGAAAGAGCTGCTGGAGCGTTGGCACTTTGAACCCTTTACTATAGCTCGCGCGAAGTCCGACGAATCGCAGCGGGTGGTAGAAAAGGCTGTACCCAGGCATTAGCTTACCCCCAAAATCAGAGTATTCGTCGTGACGCGCAGATAGGGTGGCGATGAGACTATGCAGCATTGGTAACCGTTGCTTCTCTGCTGCGATGGGAATCTGGACTTCTCCAAAAATCCCTACCGCAGTTCGACTGAATGAAGGAGTCGTGAGCGCACTGCTCCCAATGACGGCGTTATTAGCCGTGGACTCGAAGCGAGCATATTCTTCCTGCGCCTCGATTCCGACAGCGAGTTTCACTTCTCCAGCGGGAAGTGCGACGAGGTCGCCGTCTGCTTTTGCACTATAAAGCCAAATTTCGGGTTTCTCAATAATCGGCAGGCCGTCAGGCTGAGTAATGAATTTTAGTAGCGCTGTTGAATTGGGAGATGATTGCTGACCATTATTGAGTAGAATGGGATGGAGTGTAGCGTCGGGGCTATTGACCGCTGATTGGATGGCTGAAGAGCTGAAGCTGCCGAAAAAGAAATTGTCACCATAGTGATAGTCCGTCCTTTGCCTGCTGATGCTTTCTTCATGGCGCCAACTCGCTCCAATGTATCCCTTGATTCCTACAGAGACGGCATATTCATCATTTGTGAAGGCAGCCGCCGTCAGTGGCTGCAGCTCCCAGAAAACTCGCTTGAGCACAATTGGAGTTCCGAACGGATTGCCCGTGTAGCCCGCAGGAATGGTAAGAGAGATTGTGTTGAAGATACCGGGGTTGGTCGTTACAGAATCAGTTGCTCTGGCCTCAACGAAAACGTCGAGCCATCGATAAAACTCGTAGTCAGTGGAGACTTGGAGTCCCCGTCGGGAACGAGTTCCGTAACTAGTGTACTGGTTTGGGTCGAATTTGTCGGGTACCGGTCCTGTATTAGCAAAATCGGCCGCCTTAAGGTGGACCCCATCCGAATTCACCGGGATTACCGCTTGAGCAACGGTGAGGCCGGGCAGAATTGAGCCATCCACTGTAGAAACTGTGCCAGGCCCTCCCGGTATGTTGGGTCTTCCGTCGGAGCCTCCGAGCGGTATCCTATTCGCAGAGGCGCTGAACCACCTATCACGCGGCGCTAACGAATTGGTAGAAGCCCATGTGACACCGAGATTTAGTGAGTAATGGCCGCTCCTAAATCCATGGGTCAGTTGCAGTCGGCGATCTCCGGTATCGCTGTTGAAGGTGTTCGTATAACTTAGAATAATATCAGTACCTTGGTAATCTTTCTTCAGTATGACGTTCACCACCCCAGCGAGCGCATCCGCCCCATAGATAGCGCTGGCACCACTCGTTAGCACCTCGATGTGATCGACCGCCGACATTGGAATCCCTCCGAGATCGTAGCCTTCATTGGTGGAGGCAGTCGCGGTTGATTGTCCAAGCTTGTTGATACGTCGTCCGTTAACGAGGACCAGTGTCGCTTCGCTACCCAGCCCTCGTAAGCCGGCTCCGATGTTCGTGAGGTTTGGATTTCCCGACAAGCTGGTGGCTAAGGCCGTATCGGGCGTTGCGTTCCAATTCTGCAACGGGAGTTGTGGAATGTACCGACGCAGTTGATCGAATGTTTGCACACCATAACGGTCGAGATCGCTGCGGGTAAAGGTGAACACGGGTTGAGCGGTCGCCTCGCCAAGCACGCCGCGAATACGCGAGCCAGTTACTTCATATGTCTCGAGCTCCAGCACCCCATCTTTCATTTTATTTTTTTGGCTTTTCGGGCGAACGCTGCTTTCCGCGATCGCCCGACTGACGTTTTTTTCAGCCTTCTCCACCGACGCCTCCCTGACCACCGTCAGGCTCCCGGTCGCCTGGTCCTGCACCACGACGAGAGGTGTCCCCGCCAGCATCCGGTCGAGAGCCTCCTTCGCCGTCAGTTCTCCCTTCACCTCAACCGTATTCACCCCCCGCACGCTGTCGGAGGGGTACATCGCGGCGATTCCGGCCTGGGACGAGAACGTCCGCAGCGTCTTCTCGGCCGGGCCCGCCGGGATATCGAACGACTTCACGGCCTCGTCCGCGGCTCGGACCGCCAGCGGTAGTCCGAGGGCAAAGAGTGCAGCCGAGATCAACGCCAGGCCAAGCGCGCGAAGGCGCCCGAGGTAGGGAATTCCGTAAGTCATGGGGTACTGGATGGGGGTGTGGGGACGCAGTTTCCCGCACCTGTTGCGGCAAACCCGTCGCGTACATGACGACGAAACCGGAACCTACCGGTAGGTGATCTTCACCTTTTCGTCACCCGCATTCGTTTTGCGGGCCATCAAGTGACGTCATTAGCCGGCAACAGCCGGACAGATCTCAGCGCGCAACCGCGCGCCTGACCAGAGCCCGGTTTCCCTCGTGCACCACCTCAACGCCAAACCCGTTCTTCAGCATGGTCTCGAAGGCCACCGCGTCGTCCGCCGGGAAAAGCCCGCTGAGCTTCGTCCTCGCGAGCACCGGGTCCTCGATGACAAACTGCACCCGGTTGTATTTGTTCATCGTCGCGATCACCTCCGACAACGGAGCCTCGGAAAATTCCACACGGGGATTTCGCCAGGCGAGCTGCTCGGACACGTCCTTCGGCGCGAGCGCCACGGGCAGTACGACACTCATGGAGTGGCGATCAACCACCACCTCCTCGCCAGCGGTTGCCATCGCCAGTTTCCCCAATCCAAGACCTGTCGGCGGAATCTCTGCAGGAGTTCTTGCGGATGAGGTGTCCACCGCCACCTTTCCTTCCGTGACCAGGAGCGCAACTTTCCCCGCCTCGAGCCGCACGTTGAACGCCGTCCCCACGGCCCGGAAGTCCACGCCGCCCGCTTCCACCACGAACGGCTGGTCGGAATTCTTGGCCACGGCAAACAGCGCCTCGCCCCTCGTCAGGTACACCCGCCGGAAATGTCCCGAGTAGTCCACGGTGTATTCAACTCCCGCCGGAGCCTCGATCGTCGAGCCGTCCGGCAGCGTCGCGTGCCGCGGCAGGATCACTACAGTCCGCGGGGAATTCCCATCCGCCGGAACCGCCTCCCGGAAATTCCACCACAGGGAGCCGACCAGCAGCACCATCGCGAGCGCTCCTCCAACCGCGACCCGCTTCGTCCGCCTGGTCCGCTCGATCCTCGAGACCTTCGCCAGCAGCGCCGCCCCTTTTCCCGCCGCCTTCGGTTTCCCTAGCAGCGACCATTGGTCCAGACACTCCTGATAAGCCTTCGCGTGGTCGGGCTCCCTGCTCCAGAGTGCAAATTCCGCCGCCTCCGCCTCCGTGAGCCCGCGGTCGCTCCGCGCCACCCACCGGGCCGCGGTCTTCGTCACTTCCTTCGGGTCCTCGATCAGCGGCTTCATGGATTCGGGTGGCTGGCCAGGTACGCCTTCATCCGGGCGAGCCCGTTCCCCACCTGCGTCTCCACAGTCGAGGCCGCCAGCCCCAGCCGCTCCGCGACCTCCTTCTGGGACAGCCCTTCCACCCGACAGAGGATCATGATGGTGCGGCATCGGGTCGGAAGGGAGGCGAGGACGCGGGCGAGGAGATCCAGGTCATCCTGTTTCACCGCGGTCTCGACGATCCCCGGCGCATCATCCAAGACGAGCGTCGGGTCCACCTCCGGTAATTCGACGATCGGCGTCCGGCGCTTTTTCCGCAGGACGTCCCGCGCCAGGTTCCTCGCCACCGAAAACAGGAACGACTTGGAGTTGTCGATCTTCGTGGCGAGCTTGGCCTTCCAGGTCCGGGCATAGGACTCCTGCACCACGTCCTCCACGTCCCGCACCGCAGGAAACCGGCTCCTCAGGTAGGACTTGAGCGCCAGGTCATGCGGATAGATCTGGTCCCGGAACCACTCGTCGGCCTCGCTCGCCGAGACCACGCACGGCGGGGCCGGCGCTTCGATCACCTCAGAAGTGGGCAAGGGGTTACTCACGGCTGACTATGGAGGGAATTCCTTGCCTCCCGTTCAGGCGAGGCGAGCGGAATCGTACCGACGGCCTAGGCGTCTCCATTCCCACAAATCCACCCTAAGTCATTCGGATCCAAGGCGGCACCGCCTTGTCACCCACTTTCCTTACCGGCAAAAAGTTTCTGCGTCGTCTTAGCTCCCAATGGGCCGGATTTGTCTTCCGTCGTCGTTCCAGACGGCGCCGCCCCTTTCCCTCCCCCCGCATGAAACGCCTTGGCCTCCTAGGCACCTTCTCCGACGCCGTCTCCGGCTCCTACGCCTCCACCATCAATGCCGAGATCCAGAAGGAGTACGGCGCCCTCCAGTCGGCGTGCCTCACGGTGCAGACCGTCGATCCCCTGGAGGTCGAGTCCCTCCTCGCGGCGGAGGACTGGGACCGCCTGACGAACCTCCTCCTCTCCGCCGCCCGAGCTTTCACGTGCTCCCAGGCCTCGGGAATCGTCGTCTGCGGCAGCCGCCTCCAGCCCGCGGCCCAGGCCATCCGCGACACCCTCCAGGTGCCCGTCATCGACATGGGCTTCGCGCTCGCGACCCGCCTGCAGTGCTTTGCGATCCAGCGGGTCGCGATCCTCGGCACCTCCACCCCGCGCGAGGAGGCGATGTGGACCAGGGCCCTCGCGCCCCGCAAGGTCCTCTTCCCTTCCTCAGCCGATACCCACCAGGTCCGCGGCATCCTCCAGCACGCCTTCCGGCACGGCGCCCCAGTCCCGGCCTCCTTCCGCTTCGAGGTCCTCCGGATCGTGGCCAGCCTCCGCCGCGACGGCGCGCAGGCCCTCATCCTCGCCGCGCCGCCGCTCGCCCCCGTGATCCGGCTCGACGACACCCTGCTGACCCTCTTCGACGCCGCCGAGATCCACGCCTCCGTCGCCGGCCTGTGGTCCGGCCACCGCGAGCTCGGCGTCGTCCCGCCCTGCTGCCTGCCGGCCGCCTGAACTCCGCGCTTCATTCCCAAAAAGAGACGGTTCTCGCCCTACCGGATGATCCCCCGGGTCTGCTAGTCTGGGGACACCATGCCTCCCGCATCCGCGCCGGACCCGCTCACCCCCCGAGTCAAACTGCCTTCCAGCACGAAACCTCTCCGGAGGAAGCCCGTGCGAGGCCTAGGCGTCGACGTGCTCGTCGAGCACTTCCAGCCGAACGCCTTCACGCGCCACCAGCACGAGGAGTGGCAGTTCATGGTGATCCCCGCTGCCTCCTCCGGTTGGATGCGCTGGCGGTCCCGGAGCGGACGGTCCCTCAAGGAGCCGATCACCGGGGCGCAGGTCTGGATCGTCCCGCCGATGCAGGCCCATGCCGTCGAGTGGTCCAGCGCCACCGACGTCATCAAGCTCTACGTGGACCGGGAACGGGCTCCGGCCCACCCGCGCCTCGTCGACGACGCCACGGTCTTCCCGCTCGCCGACTTCCTCGTGCAGCGCCCGCTCGTCACGGACCTCTGCCAGGACCTCCGCCGCTTCGCCGGCCAGCCAAACGGCCAGTCCGACTGGGAAGTCGCCTGCACGGGCTCCAAGCTCGCCGCCGAGCTGATGGCCGCCTGCACCGCCCAGCTCTTCGACCAGAACTCCCCGAACCACGCCCTCGTCGTCAAGGCCCTCGCCCGCCTCGCGGGCGCCGTGGCCGACGGGCTCGGCCGCCCGCCGCTCTCCCGGATCGCCCGCGAACTCGGGGTCTCGCCCCGCTTCCTCTCCGAGGCCTTCCAGCACCTCGTGAAGTCCCCGGTCCGCGAGTGGTTCCGCGTCCGCCGCGCCTGGGCCGCCCGCGACCTCCTCCTCCGGGGCAGCGACATCAAGTCCGTCCTGCACGCGACGGGCTTCAGCGAGCCGCGCGACCTCAACCGGGCCCTGAAAAGGGAATTCAACTCCACGGCCGCCGTCCTCCGCGACGCCGGTCGCCGGCGCTCTTTCACCCAGGCCTGATCCCATGCACGTCCTCATCCCGCTCTCCTCCCCCGCCCACACCGCCTACACCGACGCGGCCCGGCTCCTCCGCCGCGCGCTCGGCGACCGGGCCCCGGAACTGCCTGACCTTCTCGGCCTCGAGTTCCTGCACCGCTCGGCCAGGACGATCGCGGAGGAATACCTCGAACGCCACAGCCACCCGCCGCTCCGCTGCTGCGTGCGCCTGCGCCTGGAAGAACGCCGCATCACAAAGGTCCCGCCGCGGAAACGGATCGTGCCTCGGCCCCGGCCAAAGCGCCCGCGGCCGAATCCCCCGGCGAACTAGCATAGTCGCCGGTGATCCGGCCGGCATAGGGCCACCCTCCCCTCCCGGAAGGAAAATCAGCCTGATCGCTACAGCGCGCCTCGCGTGGACCGCCCCCTAGGCGTTGCGGAGCACGTCGCCGACCGCCGCAATCGTGTCAGTCCAGCTCGCGCTCTCGCTGTCGAGCTGCCTGCGCCCGGCCTTCGTCAGCGAATAGAGCTTCGCCCGGCGTCCGCGCTCCGAGGTGCCCCACTCCGCCGTGACCCATTTCTTGGCCTCCATGCGGTAGAGTGCCGGATACAGCGAGCCTTCTTCCACCTGCAGCCGGTCCCTGGAGAGCACGCTGATCCGTTCGCCGATCCCAAAGCCATGCAGCGGACCGGCGCTGAGAACGCGCAGGATCAGGAGGTCGAGGGTGCCGGAGAGTAGCTCAGCCATGCGGTCAGCTTCATGCCATGCCCGCGCGACCGGGTGTCAAGGACCGGCGCAGGAGGCACCGCAATCAATTACCTTGACTATCTAGGCTTCCGGCCCGTTTACCTAGATTATCTAAGCTACATGCGGCCGGCGCCGGGTCGCCCGCGGTCAGCTTCCTACCCCGCTTCATGAACTGGCCGCGATTCCTCACGTTCCTCCGCCGGCGCCGATTCGAAGAGTCGATGAAGGACGAATTCCGACATCACCTCGAACTGCGCCAGGAGCGCAACGAGGCGAACGGCATGCCGGAGAACGAGGCGCGCTGGGCGGCGCTGCGGGCCTTCGGCGGGGTCGAGCAGATCAAGGAAGCGGCGCGCGAGGTCCGCCCTTTCCGCTGGGTCGAGCGCCTGGGCTATGAGCTGGGACTGGTCGTACGGCGGCTTTGGCGGAAGCGCGCGCAGTCGGCGCTGATGCTGTTCACGTTCGGCATCTCCCTCGGGATCTCCGTGCTGAGCTGGTCGCTTTTCCACGCGATCTTCCTCCAGAATCCCGAGTTCGATCCGGACGGCAGCCTGGTCGTGGCCGACGACAACCTGCCGAACACCGAGTTCCCGGTGGAAGCGACCCGGGAGGAGGTCGAGGACTGGCAGGCGCAGCAGACCGTGTTCACGGACACCGCGATCGTCGCCCTCTACAACTCTGCCTTCCTGAAGACGGACGACGGCATGGAGCGGATGCTGAGCGCGAACCTCTCGACCGCCGCGCTGCGCATGCTGGGCGCGAAGCCGCTGCTGGGCCGCCTGTTCACGCCGGACGAGGACCGGCGGGGCTGCGCCCCCGTCGTCCTGCTCAGCGAGAGCACGTGGCGCACGCGCTTCGGCGCGGATCCCCGGACAGTCGGGCGCGTCCTGCAGGTCGACGGGAAACCGGCCACGGTCGTCGGGGTGCTGCCTGATTCCTTCCGGTTTCCCAATCACCAGCAGATCTGGCTGCCGGTGGGCTTCCTGACCTCGCTCAATTCCCAGGATCCCGAGCGCTCCTTCCACCTGCTGGCGCGCCTGAAGCCCGGCGTCTCGCTGGCCCACGCCCAGGACCAGATGGTCATGATCCAGAACCGCCGCCCCATTCCGGCCAAAGGCGTGCGGTTCCAGGCCATGGTGCATCCGTTCAGGGACTATTTTCTGCACAGCGACATGCGCTTCAGCGCCGCGATCCTCCTCGCGCTCTCGCTGCTCTTCGTCCTCGTCAGCTGCTCGAACGCGGCGAACCTCGCGATGATCGACTTCCTCGGGCGCCGGGTCGAGATCGCCACGTCCACCGCGCTGGGCATCCCGCGGCTGGCGCTCGTCCGCCAGGTCGCCCTGCAGGTCGGGATCATCGCGCTCCTGGCGGCGGTCGGTTCGGTGCTGGTCCTCCTGTTCGCAGCGCCCTACGTGCACGCCGCGCTTCGGCAAATGGACGCGCCCTACTGGCTGGAGTTCCGCCTGGAAGGTCACCACGTGGCGGTTGCGGCCGGCCTGGCCCTGTTTTCCTCGCTGGCCGCCGTCGTCGTCCCGGCGGGATTCCTCCTGCTGGTGACCGACGAGGAACTCGTGCGGGCCGGTACGGGCGGCACGCGGGGCAGCGCGGCCTCGCGGTGGCGACGGGGATTCCTGATCGGACAGGTCGCGATCCTGACGGTGCTCGGGATCAGCGCCGCGGCGCTGGTACGCTCAAGCCTGCACCTCGCCAATCGTTCCCTCGGCTTCGACGCCGGGCCGGTTTACCTGGCAAAGCTTGGCACGCGGGAGACGGACCTCCCGCGACCGGAGGACCGCCGGGCCATCTACCGCAGAATTGCCGAGGATGTTTCGCGGCTTCCCGGAATCGTCGCCGCGAGCGTGGTCAACGCGCCTCCGGGCTATCCCCTTTCGGCGAATTGTTTCTATGCCGCGAACCCCAAGGACCTGGGAGCACCCGCTGGCGCCAGCCCGGCGCGGAACTTCGTGGCGACCGAGGGATTCCTCTCCACCCTCGGCATCCCGCTTGAGTCCGGCGAGGATTTCATCCCCACCGACCGGCCCGGCGAACCCGACTACGCGATCGTGAACCACTCGCTCGCAGCCAGGCTCTGGCCGAATGGCGACGCGGTGGGGCGGGCTCTCTATGTCCGCTTCGGTCCCAGTGCCGCGAGTCCCGTCGTCACGTTCGTCGTGCGAGGAGTAACCCGCGAATTCCGGCCCTGCGGCCTGATGCAGCCTACCGAGGACGCCATCTACACCTCTTTCCACCACTCTACGGGGTTCTTCGCCTTCCTCGTCGCCAAGGGCCGGGCCGGGCCGCCGGAGGCAAAGGCCATCTACGATCAGGTCAAGGCAACCGACTCGCGCGTGACCCTGTATTTTCCCGACACCCTGCAGCACCAGATCGACATCACGCTGAGCGCGGTGCGGATGACGACCCGCCTCACGCTGCTCTTCGCCGTTGCCGCCGGGCTGCTGTGTGCCGTGGGCATCTACAGCGTGACGGTCTCGCAGGTGATGCAGCAGTCGCGGGAGTTTGGAATCCGCATGGCGCTGGGAATCGAGGCGAAGCGGCTGTGGTCGCGGTTCACCGGCAGCTACCTCATCCTCACCGCGTGCGGAGTGACCATCGGCGCGGCCTGCTCGCTGCCAGTGCTGCGCCTAGCGAAGGCGCTGATGTTCGGCGTGGATCCCTACGCCGCGAGCGGCTTCCTGCTCGTCGCTGGCGGCATCCTCGCCGTGGCCGCCCTTGCCTGCCTCCCCTGCCTGTTCCGTCTCCTGCGGATCAATCCCGCCGACTGCCTGCGGAGTCTCTAGGCCATTTCGGGACACCACGGTCCTGCAAGGCGGCGAATCCTTGCCTCCGGTGGTCCAGCACAAGGGCAGCTACCGGCGCTGCAGTTGTCCCGGGTGCTCTGGTCAGTTCTAACGCTGACGGTATGGTCCCAGATCCCGCCAGGTTGGGCAGAGTGGAAGTCCCCCACGTTTGAGCCGACCAAGATTCCTGCGAACGGGTCAGCGTGATGCGCTACCCGTCACGTGTCCACGTGGTCGCCTCATCCGATCCAGCAAGCGTTCAGCCTCGGCATCCGATGCGAGGCGCGAACGCGCAGAAGACCTTCATCCCGGACCGAGATAGCGCCCTTCCTTGGAACACGCCAGCATCTTAGCCCCTACTCAAACCCGTACAGCCGCTGCACCGGCACCCTCAGGGCCTTCGCAAACGCCAGCACCTCGAAATCCCGCAGCGCGCGCTTTCCGGACTCGATCTTCGCCACCTGGGACTGGGTCACCGACAGCCCCAGCCGCGCCAGCCGCCCGGCCATGTCGTCCTGGCTCACCTTCGGCACCGCCCGCAGGCGAAGCCGGCGGATCTCGTTGCCAGTTACGTTCAGCCGGGTCGGGGTCGATCGCGCCACAGTTCCGCGAGCGTAGTACTATTCCAGACTGGAATTAGTCTGTATTGGACTATTTGGTCGGCCGCGATGCCCGTCCGATACCTCTACTTCCCGACCGAGGGCGGCCAGCCGCCCTACCTGGTCACCGGCAAGCCCACCTCCGCCGACTTCGCCTCCGTCCGGTTCGGCCTCCTCCAGGTCGTCCGCCTCGCCGACGCGACCTGCCTCACGTCCCGCGGCACCTGGCAGTCCCTGGGCACGGGCCAGCTGCGGACCCTGGCCGGTTCGGGCCGCCTGCACGTGCCGCCGGCCGCGCGCCAGGCCACACTACGCTAAAAGTAGTAATCCAAGCGGCCTAGCTACCGGCTTCGGCTGCCTGCCGCGTCTTAGGGTCTGGAGCACCCCGCCGGGTGCCCCGTCTCCACCCATGCCCTTCGCCCCCACCCGCCCGTCCTTCGCGCCCCCGCCGTTCCCCTTGCCCATCTCCTCGGTCCCCCGCGCGGACCTCTGGCCGCTCATCAGCCCCGCCGAGCGCGAGCTCCTCCCGCACCTCAGCGCCGGGCTCTCCAACAAGGAGATTGCCGTCTCGCTGGGCAAGTCCCCCGCCACCGTGAAGGCGCAGGTCGCTTCGGTCCTGAGGAAGCTGCAGCTCTGCTCGCGCACCCGCCTCATCGCCTGGCTCTACGCCGAGGGCCTCGCCGCCCGCTCCTGACCATGCCGTCCTCCCGCCGGGCCGCGCCCGCCCCGAACCCCAACCACCACCTCTGGCAGCACGGCAAGGCCTGGGGCGTCTACTGCGCCGTCACCCCAACCCGCTGCACCAAGGACAAGCTCCGCCGCTCCCTCGCCACCGGCAAGATCGAGGTCGCCCGGTTCCGCCGCCTCGACGCCGACGGCCTCCTTCGCCGCCTCCCCTCCCTCGGCATGCCCTGGACCACGCCACCCGCTCCGTCCCCCGCCTGATCCCATGCCCGCCACCCCGCCTCCCGACCCCGACCACCACCTCGTCTGCAACCGTGGCTGCTACTGGGTCTGCTGCTCCATCAACGCGACCCGGGCCACGAAGGAGAAACTCTCCTTCTCGCTCCTGACAAAGTCCGTCGAGCTCGCCCGCCACCGCCGCGACGTCTTCCTCCTCGGCCTCCAGGAGGCCGGCCTCGAGCTCCGGATGCGCTACCGGCTCCCCGCCGCCGTGCCACCACCCGCTCCGGCCGCCCGCGCGCTCCCCTGGCAGGACGTGGTCCGGCAGGTCCTCGAGCAGGCCCGCGCCGCCACCCCCACCGAAAGCTCCGAGTCGCTCGTCCTCGCATGAACCCCGCCCCCGCGCACCGTCCGCCTGGCCCCGCCCTCACCGACCGCCTCGTCGTGAAGTCGAACGGCCACCTCCTCTTCCTCCGCCTCCCCTCGCTCCACTACGTCGAGGCCCACGGCGACTACGTCAGATTCCACTGCGACGACCACTCCGCCCTGGTCCGCGCCACCCTGAAGCAGGTCGCCTCCCGCCTCGACCCCCGCCGTTTCCTCCAGATCCACCGCTCCACCATCGTCAACGTCGACCGCATCGCCCGGATCAGCTTCCGCGACGACCGCCGCCTCGGCGTCGTCCTCCGCAACGGCACCGGCCTCCTCGTCAGCGACGGCTGCCGCCAGAAGGTGAGGGAATTTGTGGAGCGCGAACTGGACCCGGAATTTCCGTCGCACCGCTCTCCCGCCCATGCCCGCGTGTGACGCCTCCCGCCTCGTCCTCCGCGCCACGGCCGCCCGTGTCCTTGGCCGGGCCCTCGGGCCCGATGCGCTCGAGCTTCCCATCCTGCTTGGGATGGAATTCAGGCACCGGCGCGCCCGCACCATCGCCGAAGAGTACCTCGAGACCCATGGCTACCCCAGCCTGCGAAGCTGCTGCACCAAACGGACGAAGGCGCTGCGCGCAAGCACCGCGGCCAAGCTGATCGCTCCCAGACCTGGCGCCCAGCTCCGTAAGCCCAGGACCCGCCCGATCGCCGATCCGAGCAGGAACTGAATTTCTCCGGCTGGTATTCAATAAGATCTAGCATAGGCAAGACGGGCGCCGCCTGCGTCAGATCATAGGCGCAGGCGGCGCCTTTTTCACAACCTGATAATAATGGCCTTGCTGACCACAAGATGCGCTAGTGCAGTCAGTCCGCGCGACGCTATGTCTGGAAAAGATCCCAACAGCATCGGAGCCCGCGGAGAAAACATCGTAGAGCTGCGCCTGACCGAAATGAGCAGCCGAAGATATCCGCTATTCAGACCGACGCACCTAGGTGACAAGTTTCCAGTCCTTGATTACTATGTAGAAGTGACGGGGCCCCTGAAGTACCGACCATTCTTCCTGCTTCAGGTGAAGGCAACGTCCAAGTCTTCCAGTAGATTCCAAGTAAATCCGAAAAAACTGAAGAGCTTACTAGAGTACGGCGTTCCGACTTACCTTGCTCTAGTCGACGAGCCACGGCGTCACGTTTACCTAGCGTCGGTGCACACCGAGACGATCCGCAGTACCTACCGGAAGCAACCGCGATTTCGCCTCACGACAGCAACTTTGAAAATTCTACGCGCAGAAGTGATTGATTACTGGCGGGCGCGGATGCAAAAACCCATAAAGTCCTATTTTCATGGCATGGGTAAATCATAGTCAGTCGTGGTATATATCTTCACGGGCTTCGGCGCTTGCAGAACTATTTCTTCGGGACCTAGGTGCCGATTTGTCGATTAAGACACGTTCCCCTCGGACAGCAGATTATTATCTGCAGTTTGGGCACGATAAGAATGCCAAGATGATTCTGGTCGAGGTCCACGCTTCCAGGCTACCGGTGAACCAAGTCTATCATTTTCCGGCTCCTAGGCCCGGTCTGAAGCGGATGATCGAATCAAAACGGTCGTTGTTGATTCTAGTGGCCGAAGTTGTCGAAGAGCGTCTGTTCTACTGTTGGGCGCGCGAACTCCGGCCGACAGAATCTGGTTCCTTTTCAGTTCATTTGAAAGCCGCCTCAGCATCGTCAGCAAGAGAGGTTCGGCGTTGTGTCATGAGCGGTATCGAGGGCAACCCCTTCGACTTGGAAGAGCTGAACAGAATCTCCGTACAGAATTCACAAGTCTGATTGAGCTTGTTGTTTCCTAGAGCGAGGCAGATATCGCGCTCCACCAGAATCCACGAGATCTTGATCGGCTATTTCCTCATCGAGATCACCGGGTCCACCCTAAGCCCGATCATATCTCTTCATTGTTCTTTTCGTCGTTCGTCCCAAAATTCCTCGTGGCATTCGCTACGTGATCGACTTGGAGCATCCTCTCGCTTCGCTAACACCCTCGTTGGCTGACTAATCGTCGAAGGTGATCCTGAGGCCGAGATATCGCTTGGTATCAGCCCTCCCATTGACTGCCTTGCCCTCGACTTTGGACTCGTAGGCGAAGATGAGCAGCCCGTCCTGGTAGATTCCCGCCGGACTACTCATTTCGAGGTCGTACGTGTAGTCGTCTGGCATCGACGACTGCATCATGCCGGTTCCGAAGATGAGGGTGATCGATTTCTTCTCAGGAACGACTGCCAAACCGGCGATAATCCTCTGACCCATGAGCATGCTGGGCATTCCCATTGAGCCACCAATTGTTCGCTCCACGTAGTCGCCGTTGACCAGCTGCCCGGCAACAATTCCAGCCCGGACCTGGCGATACGGGCGCACAATGGTAAGCTCGGTCTTGGCAGCAGTAACTCCGAGGATGCTCAGTGCTTCCGAACCGGTGAGCGGAATGGCCTTAGTCCGCGGCGCAGCGGTCAACGTGCGCGAAGCCGATTGTGCAACCACCGGCAGCACGCCGGCAAACGTGACTAGGGTAGCTATCGAGATGTAGCGGAAGGTACGGTTCATTTGTAGGCCGTGGTTACGATTCAGCCTGCCCATTGCGCTCCAACAAGCAGCCATATGTTGTACCGGAAATCCGGTAGATAAGGGTCTCGGTGACCGGAGTTGCATTTGCTCAAGTACCCGAACAGCCAGACAAACTTCCATTGCGAGTTCGCCAAGGCCCTTGCCTCCGACCCGAACCAAACGCTGGAACTCGCCGTCGCCTCGCACCCGCACAGCGACCACCTCGGCGGCATGCACACCGGCCAGCGTCTTCGCGACATCGCCAAACCTACTTGGAACAACATTGACATGGAGGGACAGGAGCTGCGCTTCGTCACGTTGAAGACCGGCCGCCGGATGTCGGTTCTGCTCGCCTCGCCCCTGCTCGAACACCTGCGCACGATGCCCGCCGGCGACAATCCGTCCGATCCACTCTTCCCGTCAGCCCACGAAATCGCCACGCGCACCGGCGACGCCGGCCAATTGTCGCAACAATTCTATGCCATCCTCGTTGCCGCCGGCATGGCGAAGGAACGCAGCCACGAGGAAACCGGCGCCGGCCGATCGCAACGCCGCACCGTCAGCGAGATTTCGTTTCACTCGCTCCGCCACACCGCCACGAGCCTGCTCAAGAACGCCGGCGTCTCCTCTGCGGTTGCGATGGACATCATCGGCCACGATACCGAGGCGATCAACCGCCACTACACCCACATTGAAAGCGAGACGAAGCGGTCCGCGCTCAATAAGCTGCCGAAGTTGCAGTGATCGCACTGTTCAGCACACAATGCGACAGCGATCGCCCACGATGCTACTAGGAGTTATGCTGCGGAAACAGATGACTCGGGCGAAGAAAGAATACCCGTCCCGGGCGCCTGTCGAGATGCTAGGAGGCCTTCTCCTCTACCAGCTTTACCGCTTCGCCTGAAAGTTCTTTCCGGGAAACGACACTGATGCTCGAAACTAAATACTTCTTTAGATCATCATACCGTGCCAAAAGCCGACTGAGAAGTGCCCACTTTGAGGTAGTCCACGGGACATATCTGACTCTGCAATCCGTGTCCTCCATAGAAACTGCCTGCAGAACTTCGCTAACGAGATGCGTGAGTTGATCAGGCCGCAAAAATGCAGTCTTCAAATAAAATTTAGGGAAGGCGCGTCTCCTATAAATCAATGCGGCTACATCCATCTCTGCAGAGGAATGCGCACGAGCATTCTCAAGCAGAGTGCTATCGGTCAAATTAGTCACGACATCGGGATCAAGTAGATTAAGTCCGAGCGAGGAACAGGCAGAATCCCAATGGAGTCGAAGAGTCCGAACGGTTTTGTTTAAAGCAACTCGTTCGTGAAAAATGTAATCGGCCAAAAGAAATTGCTTCAAAGCGGCCTCAGCATTCGGTCGAAATGAAAGTTCCAGTGGAGCGTTAGGGGCGTCACTATTCCGGACCTGCAGAATCCCAGGGAGACGAGCAACGTCAAATGAGGCGGGAAGCGCAGCCAATCGGCATGTGCGGGCCACAGCGTCGATTCGATTCACGCCGATCGGACCATCAATGAGCTCAAGCAGCCAATTCCATCGCGGTTCGTTTCCCTCAAAAAAGGAGGTGAGAAAGCGATTTGAGAATGACGAATTAATCTTGAGAAAAGCATTCTGAATTCCAGCTCCGACAGATGAGCTTCCCAATATTTGGCAACGAAGGCTCCCATAAATGTCGCTGGAACTTTCATCATTCACTCGAAGGTGCGGAGTTACGGACCGCATTTCGGTAAATGGAACATAAGCGACATCCTTCACCAAGACGGCTAAACGAGCAAACGACCGAATCTCATCGAACGAGCAATCTAAAGCACGTTCGACATTTTGGCGTTCCCGATCTGCAGAAAACATGCTTTCCAAAAAATAACTGACAAGAAAGGTGCATCCTAAGGTGTGCTCAAAACGGGTATGAGTTGCTCCCGGATAAACCATTCGAGCCATCGGCACCGCGGCAACATTCCGAAGCCGCTGAAGCAATGGAGAGTCGAGGATGTCAGCTTCATGGGGTGCTAGCTTAATCTGGCCCCAAATTGAATCGGCTATTATAACGGAAGTTGAATGTCGTTTCGCCCTAGGATACTCTTGTTTCCCTGCTGCACCATCGGCGACAGCGGAAGACGCTCGAACACCCGTCAAAACGGGATAGTTTCGCTCGATAGCTACTAGCTCGTCCCAAGCGAGACGCGCTTCGTCACTGGTCATGGCTGTGGACATAATTCACTTTACCTGCGGCTAAGATGGCGCTTGCGCGTTCGAACGCAACATTGGGGCTGTCAAACCGAATGAACGCATTTCCTTGTCTGAGAAATTTTTCCCAATACCCTGTGGAGTGACGACCGGTTTCGGCGAAAATTAGGCCAGCTTTTGACTCTCGCGCGAGCCAACAGCCCGTTGCCACCAACATGATTCCTACACCTGGAATTTGCAGAGTCGTCCGTGGGTTCGTTACCAGCAAGTCGACAATGACATCCCCGTTCCATCCACTGCGAACCAAAAGCGTCCCCGCGGTTTCGTCTTGTTGCGGCACCATCGCTTCAAGCAAGGCGAAACACTCGATTCCTTCGCGCCGTCGATCAGTCCATTCGCCGTAGTTTTTCGCGACTACTGCGAAGTCTGCTACAAGGGCCTGATACTTCAGAAAACTTGCCCGAGCATAAATATCGTGAGTGGAGGTTCCAGTCGCCGATTGTCGAAACTGCTGCAGACGAGCAGGGAAATTGTCCGGCGAAGTCCATCGGACCTCAACGTCTGGTAGCGTCCTCTCTCCTGAGGAGTGAAACTTCCACTGCATCATTTTATTTGAAGAGGCGACGCAACTAGGGCAATTGCTTTTGCCTAGGGTCCGCCGGATTGACGCCCTACGTGAAACAGACGGCGGGGAGTCAGCCTTCGTAGATGTCGTAGCCCGAGAGGGCCATTCAGCTTGTCATAGGGACAAGGAACTTCACGCTGCATTAAATGTGATGGGATCGGCTATCAAATTCTAGCTCGCTCCTGCTTCAACATGTCATTCACGAAGCTTACCCTAGCTAATTGGAAGCAATTTCACTCCGTTAACATCCTGCTCCATCCGCACGTGACAATCATCACGGGTGCTAACGGTTCAGGAAAAACGACAATCTTGCATCTATTTGATCGCCACTTCGGGTGGGGTTTCAACGAAGTTGCAACACCAAGTAAGGACACGAAAACGGGAGTTGTCGGATATCTCTTTAGCCTTCTCTGGCCGGGACTCAGCCAAGACCGCGAGCGTATCAAGATTGGAGAGATCCAATATACATCCGGGAAGACATCTCAGATAACCATTCCGACAAGTGGCTCGGCGACCTACCAACCAGAGATTCATCAACAGCAACCGGCGTTTGGCCTCTCCATTCCTTCTCATCGGCCCGTTTTCGGTTACGCCGAAGTGCCACATGTGCCGTTAGGGAAGCGCACCCAAAGACAGGCTTTCGATCTATTCGCAGACCACGCCCGCAACAAATATTTCGGGGGACACGGTCAACCGGCGAATTTTTTCCTTAAAGAGACTTTGATCGGGTGGGCATATGCTGGGGGAGGAAATGAGTTCGTTCAACCAGACCCGCAGCAAGCACAGTATTTCCGGGGATTCGAAAAAGTGCTGCGCAAGGTTCTTCCCGCACATTTAGGCTTTGAGAGCTTAATCATACGAAGTGACGTCGTTCTTGTAACGAAATCTGGCGACTTTGTGATCGATGCGGTTTCGGGAGGACTAAGCGCGATCATTGATTTGGCGTGGCAGATCTACCTTAAGGCCGGAGAAGGAAAGCCAATGACCGTTGTGATCGATGAGGTAGAGAATCACCTTCACGCAAGCATGCAACGCCGCCTGCTGCCAAGTTTCATCGAAGCATTTCCAAACGTTCAGTTTATCGTTTCTACCCATAGCCCGCTCATCGTTGGCTCTGTGCAGGACTCCGCAGTATACGCGCTGCGATACAACGAACAGAATCGTGTTTTCAGCACTCGCCTCGACATGAAAGATAAAGCGAAGGCTGCAAACGACGTGTTACGTGAAATCTTGGACGTTCCCGTTACGTTACCACTGTGGGTCGAGACGAGAATCGACGAAATAGTAGCAAAATATCGAGCGACCGACTTCGCCGAAGGTTCGCTCGCCGCGTTCAAAGCGGACTTGGTTGCCGCTGGCTTGGAGGATATGACTACCGAGGCCTTCGTTCGTTTGGCAGGAGGCAAGAATGATTAAGCTAGCAAAAGGTGCCGTGCCCGCATCGCTCGCGGCATACGCATCAACCTGGCGAAACGAGATTCTTGCCCACCATGCGGCCGGCACGGACGTTCCGGATGCGTTGGCATCGAACTACAACCAGGATGACGTAAAGACCGCGTTGGAGACCGAGTGCCACAAAAAATGCATGTATTGTGAGAGCAAGATTGCCCACGTGACTTTCGCTCATATCGAGCACTACAAGCCCAAGAAGAAAGGCAAATTTCCCGAGCTGACATTCGAATGGACAAATCTAGGCTTGGCCTGCCCACGCTGCAATTTGGCGAAACACGACAAATTCGATAACGCCGTCCCGTT
Organism: uncultured Opitutaceae bacterium; assembly: GCA_964471615.1. Taxonomy (GTDB): domain Bacteria; phylum Verrucomicrobiota; class Verrucomicrobiia; order Opitutales; family Opitutaceae; genus Opi-474. Next base: position 63,658 of record CAYYGV010000002.1, on the reverse strand, counting down.
CATCAATCCCTACGTCGACGACCCGAAAGCTTATTTTCGCGCCGAAGGTGCCTTTGTTCGACCGGTGCCAGGCAATACGCGAGCTGAACTGACTGAGCTAGAGATCGAGTTAAATCGGGCCGAATTGGTAGAACGGCGCCAAGATCGGCTAAAAGAAATGCGGAGGTTGATCGCGTGCTATAACCGTGAAGCGCACCCGAGGCTTAAGGCGGCGCTTTTGCAGCAGATCAAAGACGAGGTGAAAGAATCGACCGAGTATTCGTTTGTCGCCGCGACACACGCGGCGCTTTTTGTGTGAGGGCAGTCCGGGCATTCGAAGCGGCGGCACGAGACACGGCCGTCCAGCTAGCTACCTCCCGAGCCGAGCAACCCACAGCCGCTGGTCTTGTGCCATTTCATGGTCCGCTAGCAGTTCTACGCTATATCTGTCGGCTAAGGGTCACGAGTTCGGCTAGCCAGGCGCCGCGAGATGGAGTCAGCCCGATCTGACGTGGGCGCGGCTCCTCACGGATGCGTGAGCTTCTCCCACTCCCGCGCCGCCGACACATTGAGTTCGTGCCGCTCGGTCACCGTCACCCGCCGGGTCTCGGCCTTACCGGGCACGCCGATCACCAGCGCCACCGCCGCCCCGTTCTTCCGGTTGACGAAGATCCCGTTCAGTTCCGTCCCCTTCATGAACGACGCCGCGTAGTCCTGCACCGGCCGGCCGTCGATCTCGTAGATCTTCGTCTGCTCCACGATCCCCGCCAGTTCCGCATCCGACCCCGCCTTCACTGCCGTCACCACGATCGAGGTCACCCTGCCCGTCACATTGTCCTTCCACACGTCCAGGCTGAGCCCGAACGAGAGCTTGGGCACGTAGGCCTCGTCCACCTTGAAGGCCTCCATCATCACGGGCGGCCTGGATGGGGAAGCTTCTTTTGCCCGGAGACAAACCTCCGGGCTACCAAACGCGACAAGCGCGGCGCATAACCAGACTGCGGCGAAGTTTGACCTAAACCTCATGCAGTCGATTCGTCCCAATACAAACGGTCCATGCAACCATGAGTTAGCATTGCAGCGCCACGCATCAACGCCGAGGAACAATCGCGGAAGACCGCTAGAGTTTGAGATCGAACAACAACATGAGCACCATCTGAACCGCCCCGCGGCAGCTTTCTACGTCCCGATCGGTCGGATTGATGGTCGCGCGCTCGTGCACCATCTTGTTACGCAGCCGATAGAGACACTCGATCTTCGTCTCAGTAACTGGATCGGTGACCGCGGGTACCGCTGCAGCGACCCGCGTTACGGCAGGAGCCTTTTCTCACACCGCTGACTTCCATCATGGCTGTCTACTCGTCAAAAACGAACCGGAGGCCGAGATACCGCTTCGTGTCAGCCTTCCCATGAATCTCTTTGCCTTCGGCCTTTGGCTCGTAGGCAAAGATGAAGGCGGCGCAGCATCGACGGCCCGCTTCAGCGCTTCAATGCCGAACTCGGGACCGGCGGCGGCGCCCGGGTTGGGCCCACCTTAGTTCCTCGTCTCGATTGGGACCTCAGGAATAGTTTGGGACCTTGCTGAAGCTTTGGGCTAATGCACCTCATAGACCTCAACGAGCGCGACGCCCGTGGTCCCTCCAACCCCTGAAATCTTGGCCGTGTAAACTCCGGGTGGTAATGTCGTCACAACGGCGGCATCCTTGCTGCCTGCGGCGAGCGAGAATGCCCCCAATGAGGCAGCAAGGCTGGGCAAGGTGGCGGCGGATGGTGAGTCGCCCCAATTATCGTTTGAGGCCACCAAAATGGAACTGCCGTTCTCGCTTCGATAGAGATCTAGTTGCGGGTCGTTCAATACTCCTTCTACTCCATAGTCCTGTAATCGAGGTCCGACGGCGCGAACCAATACCGTGCAAGGCGTAGAACCGCCCACTACAAATCCAGCAATCAAGACGTCATTGCCGAGCCCGACCTGGCAGCGAGCCGATACATTGATCAAGCGCGGCGTCCGGTTTGTGCGATAGGATGCGACGGGAGTTGCATCATAGATCTCGGCGAGAGAGATTCCAGTAGCGCCAGCAGCGCCTGTGATCTTCAAAGAATAGACTCCGCTGGCCATTGCGGTGGTGGTCAATGCAGCATCCTTGCTCTCAGCCGCTGGGAGTGCGAAGGCCCCTAGTGCCGCGCTTACGGCGCTGACTTGGGGATCACCTCCCCAGTTGTCGTTGCTCGCATAGGTCACACCTGGACTTGGTCCAATTACTTCAAGCTTTGGATCGACGAGCACGTCAGTAACGCCGTAGGTCGTCAGCGTTGGACCCACGGCGCGAATAAGGAGTTCCTTGCCGTCGCTTGTGCCTGGACCGCCAAGCACAAACCCAACCAACAGGGTCCGTTCTCCGGTCCCTGCATTTGTCCGAATGGAAATGTTCATCAATCGGCCCGCGGCCGGCGGTGGACTCACAGTTAGGTGTGCGGTCCTGCTTGAGACCGATCCACCACTGTTGCTGACCACGACCGTGTAGCTGCCGCCGTCAGTACTCTTGGTCGCAGGAATGTAGTAGGAACTGTTGGTGGCACCCGTAATGTCGACGCCGTCTTTCTTCCATTGATACGTAACTGGACCCGAGCCGGTCGCGGCCACGGAGAGCGTTACTGGACCGCCTTCGGTTACCGTCACATCCACCGGCTGTACACTAATTGTGGGTGGATCCTCGGGTCCAGTGGGAGTGACCGTGATCGCAGTCGGGGTGCCATAGAGTGAATAAATATAATCGGGATAAGGGTGAAGTTTGTCACTCCCGGAGATCTGAACTGTCATAGAGTAATCGAATACGGCTGGGTCGATGGTAGTCAGCCAGTCTGTTGCCGGATTCGGTGCGAGGTGCGGATTCCTTGAGTACAAGAGGACAAGCAACTGGGCGCCATACGAATTGACGGAGTCCATGGTATAGTCGGTCGTCTCAAGGGTAAAGCCTCCGAGATGTGGTAACCCGTTAAATCCGGATTCATAGTCGTCCAGTGTGCCGGCCTGGTAGACCGGGGAAGTCCACGACAAGGATCCGGCGGTAAAGGTAACTGGCAGTGTGCTAATTCTTATATACCAGTTTTTTACGTACATCACGGCGGGAAGTGCCATATCGATCGTCGCTGTGATGACAAAAGGGTCGCCGACGGCGACACGCCCCGCCAAGTAAGGCCCGTTTACGTGATCTACCTTGCCCTCAATCCGAACGAGCATTTGCCGTCCGAAGGCGGTGGCACAAAGGAGCGAGCTGATTACAATGTAACCGAGAAGACGGCTTCTGGGTGACTGCATGATTCTAGTACGAAAAGACTATATTCTTGGAGTGGCGTGTACTGATTTGGTGGTCCTATGGCCTCCCAAAGGCTCTCTTGGCATTTACTGCGTGATCGATCTGAAGCCTCTTTTCGCTTCGCTAACATCCGCGTTGACTGACTAATCGTCAAAGGTGATCCGGAGGCCGAGATACCGTTTGGTATCGACCCTCCCACTGACTGCCTTGCCCTCGACCTTGGGCTCGTAGGCAAAGATGAGCAGCCCGTCCTGGTAGATTCCCGCAGGATTACTCAGTTCGAGGTCGTACGTGTAGTTGTCTGGCATCGGCGACTGCATCATGCCGGTCCCGAAGATGAGGGTGATCAATTTCTTCTCGGGAACGACCGCCAGGCCAGCGATGATCTTTTGCCCCATGAGCATACTAGGCATTCCCACCGAGCCTCCAATTGTGCGCTCCACGTAGTCGCCGTTGACCAGCTGCCCTGCAACAATTCCAGCCCGGACCTGGCGATATGGCCGCACAATGGTAAGCTCGGTCTTGGCGGCCGTAACCCCGAGGATACTGAGCGCTTCCGAACCGGTGAGCGGAATGGCCTTCGTCCGCGGCGCGGCCGTCAGCGTGCGCGAAGCCGATTGCGCAACTACCGTCGGTACGCCGGCAAGAGTGACTAGGGCAGTTATCGAGAGGCAGCGGGAGAAACGGCTCATTTGTAGGCAGTAGCTACGATCCAGCCTGTCCACCGCGCTCCAAATCTCAGCTATCTACTTTACCGGAATTCCGGTAGCGCTCGGGCTGTCCTCTCTTCCCAATCACGACCATCCTTTCCACATCAAGCCCACCGCCCCATGCGCACCCTGTTCCCGGCGTCCTTCCGCCGTTTTGCTTTCACCGCGGCCCTCTTCCTCGCTCTCCACGCCTCCGCCGCGCCCCAGCGCCTCAAGGTCCAGATGTTCGACGTCGGCCAGGCCGACGCCATCCTCGTCACCTGCCCCGACGGCTCGCACCAGCTCCTGATCGACTCCGGCTGCAACAAATACCCGAACAGCCAGACGAACTTCCACCGCGAGCTGACCAAGGCCCTCGCCTCCGACCCCAACCACACCCTCGAGCTCGCCGTCGCCTCTCACCCGCACAGCGACCACCTCGGGGGAATGCTCTGGGTCCTGAAGAACTTCCACGTCGCCGCCTATCTGGACAACGGCCACCCGTACACGACGACACTCTGGAAGAAGATCCAGGCCGAACGCGTCGCCGAGACGAACGCGCACACGCTCCGCTACTACAGCGGTGCCGAACTCTCCGGAAAGACCATCGACTTCTGCCCGCTCATGACCGTCACCGTGATCGAGCCTTCCACCGCGAATCCAACACTGAAGAACCCGAACGACCTCTCCGTCGTCCTGCGCCTCGACTACCAAGGCAAGAGCTTCCTCTTCGTCGGCGACATGGAGGATGACGCCGAGGAAACCTGGCTCGACAAGCTCCCGCCCGAACAGCGCAAGCTCGCCGACGTCGACGTCCTGAAAGTCGGCCACCACGGCTCCGACACTTCCAGCACCGCCGCCTTCGTCGCCCTTGTCAGCCCCCGCCTCGCCCTCGTCTCCTGCGGCGCCCCCGAGGTCGGCACCAACGTCGGCTACAAGCACCCACGCCGCTCCACGGTCGAAACCTATCGCACCTGGTTCGCGGCACACCCGCCGGCCGTCGTCGATCCCCTGCCCAAGAAGATCTCTGCCTACGACGCGGAGTCGGAAGAATGGGTCAAGGTCGACCGCCCCCAGGGCCTGTTCCTCACGGTCCTCGACGGAAACCTTACGGTCGAGACTGACGGCGTGAGCTATTACGTGAGCAAGACGAGGTGATGGCTCTCCCCCGCAAAATGCCCGACGACACGCCAGCCCTCAAAGCGCCTCCCGGCTACAGCGTAAAAGGGAAAATGCTCGTGAAAGACCGTCTCGATCGCGCAGATTTTCGCTTCTACACTCTGGGCTTTAAGTTGACTGACATGCCGGGGGACGAATGGTCCGCACGATTCAAGCAGTTCAAGGATCGGTCCCCAGTAGCAGTGCGAGCCGGAGCAGCCACGATTTGCGAGGCGCTAGACTCCATAAATTTTCCGGCGGAGCGACGTTATGTGCTGCTGGGCGCGATTTCGTCGGGCGACAAGGAGCTTGTAGCGGGCTGTCCCGTTCATGCGCTGTGTGATGCGATAAGTCGCTCGAAAAAGTGGGAGTGGCCGCAGCACGTTCTCAGCAAGCGAGTCCACAAGAGCATCCATAGCATCAAGACGGGCGCATGGGATCGGGATGCCGAGGTTGCAAACGCCTATACGGCCGATCAAATAGGTGGCAAAGTGGGCGTCGTGGTCATCGTCGATGATTTCGTGACCCGCGGGTCAACGGCCGCGGAGATTAAGCGCGCGGTGCTCGCTGCAAATCCCGGTTGGGACTTTCGCTGCCTCGCTCTCGGCAAGACCGAGAAATCAGAGTATTGGAAGGGTGAGATCTCAAACTCGCATATTCCAAATCGACTTGCGACGGTATGGGATAAGACACGCTAGCCATGACAGACCACAATGCCACGCTGGAGGCGCTCGCGCTGCTACAGGTTGATCGAGTTGGGCCGGCTACGGCACGTAAAGTCTTGGCCGGGGGACCTGCCCTCCGAGCAAAGCTAATTCCCGAATTGAGTGATTCGGGCTGGAACGCTGCTTTAACCGAAGCCCAAAGAATCATCGAGCATTGCCACGACCTCGGAATCTCTCCCATCGGGATCGACAACTCTCAATATCCCGCGCGGCTGAGAATGATATCTGATGCGCCAGTAGTTATCTATGTGAAGGGATCGATTGATGCCCTTTCCCGCGATGGGATTGCCGTGGTCGGAACGCGGAAAGTGAGCGAGACCGGCGCACGCCTGTGCAAGATGGTAGCCTCGGTCGTGGCGAAGCGAGGGTTTGTCGTAGTGAGCGGACTGGCCTTGGGCATCGACGCCATCGCGCACGAAACAGCCCTAGATAATAATGGGTTAACTGTGGCAGTAATGGCGCACGGACTCGATACCGTGTCACCTGCCTCTAATCGGAAATTGGCCGAGCGATTGCTGGCCTGCGGCGGCGCACTCATGAGCGAGCACCCACCGGGGTTTCCCGCCCGGCCTGCAGAGTTTGTTCGCCGGAACCGGCTTCAAAGCGGGCTTAGCCTCGGATCAATTATCGTCGAGAGCGGAATTGAGGGAGGGTCGATGCACCAAGCCCGATTCACTAAGAACCAGGGCCGACGCCTGATGACCGTCCTAGCATTCTCCGAGGACAGTCGACGAGACCTCAATGAGGCTGGAGCCAACGAGCTTGTCGAAAAATTGGCAGCGGTGCCTCTAAAGAGCACCGGCGACCTCATTCGAGAACTCGACCTGCTGAAAGCGGTACAAATTAGCGATCCTCAGGGCGCCCGACTCCTATGAAGTCCGTGGTCATCTGGGACCTGGATGACACGCTAGTCGATACAAGCGCTCTGCGAGAGCTACGCGCGAAGAGGGAGTGGCGAGAGGCCGTTCGGCGACGGAGCGAGACTTGCCTGTTTGATGGAGTGGCGGCGCTGCTCCGTACCCTTCAGAAGAACGAAATTCGGACTGCGGTCGTGACAACGTCTGTGTCGTACTATGCAGAAGCGATTCTGGAGCATCACAAGATCACCTACGACGCACTCGTTGCTTATCATGACGCCCCGCGAAAACCATCTCCAGAGCCAGTGCTCCTTGCCTTAAAAAAACTGGGCGCAGAGCCGAAGCACGCGGCCGGAATCGGCGAAAGCGACTCAGATCGCGTCGCCTATCGCGCGGCTGGCACGTATTCAATCGGCGCTTCATGGTCGCCGGTGTTTGTGGTTGGGGCATGGGATGCAGAGGCCGTGCACCCTTCAGTTGTCATCCAGCTGCTAGAGCTAGGCGCTGAACGGAGGCCAAAGCCGCGAGGCAAAGTTTAGGCGCGCCCCGTGAGTCGCGTGAGTGGCAGGACGCCTATTCGCGGCCGAGAAACTCCCTCCCGCGCGACGATCGCCTGGCCCTCGATCAGCGCAATCAGTCGTTCGGGCTTTACCCACGGCTCGTCAACTACCTGCCAACTGCGCGAGCGCCTTCCTTCGCATTCGTTACCGCTATACTTTCTCGCCTCACGTCCGCCCAAGCGCTGGGAGATGATCTTTGCGCCTTTTTCGTCTGCAGCACGAAAATGAATCTGCGTGCGCAAATTTGCCATGAAGACGTCCGCTTTCCCTTCGTGATCAAAAGCCGCATACAACGACAAGGGCGTTTGAGTCGCGAGTACTACGCAGACGCCGGCTTCGCGCAACTCATCAACGGTAGAATGATCGGCGAATCCATCTTCGGACAAGAGGGTGGTCTTCTGCCCTTCGTCTAGGACAAGGGTGACCATATTTCGCTTACGCATTTCCGCCCGCGGCAGGTCGAAGCGGCGAAACGCATGGAGGTAAAACAGCTGCTTGCAGAGCAGGTTCAGATATTTCCGCTCGAGTTGGAAAGTCTGCGGGATCGAGAGGCAGATCAACCGGCCTGCATCAATTTCTCCAAGTGAGAAATTCGGATCCACCGAGCAGAACACGTCCGCAATGTCTGTCACCGCGTACGGCCGCAGGAAGTTTGCCACCGTCGCCACCGTCGCACCCTTCTGCTCCGGCGGCTGCGCCGCGAAATCCTTGAAGTACGCCGCTTCGCCCCGGGCCGCCGCGCCCTTCTTGGCCAGTTCGAGCGCCAGCCACGCCATGTCCTCCGACACGCACAGGACATTGTGCACGTTCTCCAGGGTCACCTCCGCCCCGACCAGGTCGAGTGCCTGCATCGCATGCGCGATCGCGTCCCGCGACGCCTCCTTGAAAAAGCTCTGCCCGCCCCGCTGCCCGGCAGCCGTCGCCGTATCGACCAGGATTTTCGCATACGTCGTCCACGGAATCGACCGGTCCGCCAACACATTCATCCTCAGCGGCGGTGTCCACTCCTCCCGCGGGACCTCCGGCGGCCGGACCCGGATCAGCCGCAGGTCGCCCTCCTGCCCCAGGTCCCGCGCCACCGCCGACAGCGGCTGCCACAGGACGCCCTTCGAATCGATCGCGAGCACTCCGGTTGACGGGCGCTTCTTCCGGACCCCGTGGATGATCGGGATCAGCGCCCGGGACGTCTTGCCCGTCCCCGTTGCCCCGGTGATCAGGAAGTGGCAGCAGAATTCCTCCCGCGTCCATTCGTGGCCCCAGAGCCGGAGCACCACGTCGCGCTTCCGACGCCCCCAGCGCCACAGGACCAGCGCCGCAACCGCCATCACGACCCACCCGATCATCCCGGCGATCCCTTCGCCAGCTCGCGCCGCTTCGCCTCGATCTCCTCGGCGCGAAGGTGCCGCCGGCAGTAAACGGCTACCGTGTTGGGCGCCACCTTCACGCCATGCTCCGTCAGGGTGGCGGCGATTTCCCGGACCGTCATGAACTTCGCGCGCTGCAGCAGGAGCACCTCGCGGTAAGGAGCCAGTCGGCTCCAGGACCTGCGCTGGCGCTGGTACCTCCGGGCCGCAGCAAGAAGGCGAAGACGGGTCTCGTCCGACATCAGGCCAAGGCTAGCGAGGCCTTTTGATATGTCAATTATAAGGCAATTGGCAGGATCATTACCCCCGCCACAAATGTGATTCAAGATTGTCCTCTTTCGTAACGCGCGCGTTAGGGGTGGCGCGTCCCGGTCTTTCTTTCGCTCATTCTAGACGGGAGTTCGTGAGTGTTAGTCGCTCGTTCGATGACGAACCAGCATCTCGGTCATCAGTCGATCCGCCCTTTACTGCAAACGTTTAGCTTCCTGATCGACTACGCCATAAAATATGTCATTTATGGCTACGTGGTGCGGTTCGACAAGCCATGCCTCGATGCAAAGGGTGCGCTCGGATACTTCCGGGAGAACCTTGGCATCGGCGATTACCTGAGCGAAGGACAGTCGGCCCGCCTGACCTGGTACGGCCAGGGTGCCGATCGGCTGGGTCTCAAGGGCGAATGCGACCCGGCCGACTTCGGGCGGCTGTGTGCCGGCCGCGACCCCCGGTCCGGCGAGCCCCTGATGGTGCGCGACAAGGGCGCCCGGCGCCGCGTCTGCTTCTTCGGCCAGATCTCGGCCCCGAAGGATGTCTCCCTTGCCTGCCTCGTCGGCGGCGACCGGCGCATCGCCAGTTGGTGGGACGAGTCCGTCCGCGCCACCCTCGCGGAAATCGAATCCGCCACGCTCACCCGGGTCCGGAAAGACAGCGCCTGCGCCGACCGCCCCACCGGCAACCTCCTCGCCGCGGTCGTCACCCACGACGCCAGTCGCGCCCTCGACCCCCAGCTCCACACCCACGTCTGCATCCTGAACCTCACGTACGACGGGGCCGAGCGGCGCTGGAAATGTGTCCAGCCTTCTGCCTTCTACCGCCGCCAGGGCTTCTTCCGCGAGGTCTGCCACCAGAAGCTCGCCGCCCGCCTCACGGCCGCCGGCTACATCCTCACCCACTTCCGGGCCGGAAACTTCGAGATTGCCGGTGTCCCGCCCGGACTCCGGGCCCGGTTCAGCAAGCGCCGCACCGCGATCCTCGCCCAGGCCGCCCAGCTGGGGGCAAGAAGCCAGGACGCCCTGCAGGCGATCACCTCGCGCACCCGCGCCGCCAAACGGCACCTTTCGCCGGATGAACTCCGCGAACGGTGGGAAGCCGAGGCAGGCTCCGACCTGGCGCCACTGCGCCAGGTGGTCCGCGCCGCCGCCGGCAGGCGGAAGGCCGCTCCCGGCCTCCCGCCTGCCGAGGCCCTGCTCTCGGCCGAACGTCACCTCTTCGAACGGCGCTCGGTCGTGGACGAGCATGAGCTGCTCCGCGAGTCCCTCCACGCCGGCCGCGGCGACGCCGAACTGGAAAAACTCCGCCACACCCTCGACGAACGGATCGCTGAAGGTTCGCTCCTCCGGATCGGCGCAAACGTCGCGTCGCCCGCCATGCTCGAGGCCGAGCGCGAATTCCTCTCCTGGTGCCGCGCCGGGCAGGACACCTGCGATCCCCTCGGAACCGTCCTCACCTCTGCCCGCCTCGACTCCTCCCAGCAACGGGCGGTCGCGTCGGTCCTGCGGTCCCGCGACCGCGTGACGGTCCTCCTTGGCGACGCCGGCACCGGCAAGACCACCTGCCTCGCCTCCATCGTCTCCGGCATCGAGTCCTCCGGCGGCAGGGTCTTCGGCTGCGCCCCGTCCGCCGGAGCCGCGGAGATCCTCCGCCGCGAGCTGACCCCGCAGGGCGACACGCTCCAGCGCTGGCTCGTGGACCAGAAACTCCGCCAGTCCACCTCGGGCCGCACCCTCGTCATCGACGAGGCCGGGCTCATCTCCGTCCCGCAGCTGCGCGACCTCTGCCGTCTCGCCGCCCGGCACGACAACCGCCTGCTCCTCGTCGGCGACCCCAAGCAGCACCATGCCGTCGAGTCCGGCGACGCCCTCCGCGCCCTCGTGAAGTACGGCGGACTCCGCCCGGCGCGCCTCCGCGAAATCCGCCGGCAGCGCGATCCCGCCTACCGGGCCGCCGTCGCCCACCTTGCCGCGGGCCAGCCCCACGAGGCCTTCGACTCCTTCGACCGGATCGGCGCCATCCGCGAAATCCCGCATGAGGACAACCTCCACCAGGAAGCCGCCGCCACCTTCGTCCGCCACCTCTCCTCCCACGGCTCCTGCCTCGCCCTCTCGCCGGTCTGGTCGGAAATCGAGTCCTTCACGTCCGCCGTCCGCACCCAGCTCCGCGCCGCCGGCCGCCTCGGCGCGGACGAGCGCACCCTCGCCACCTTCGTCTCCCGCCACTGGACCGCCGAGGAGCGCCGCCAGGTCGAGAACTACCAGCCAGGCGACGTCCTCTCCTTCCACCACCCCGCCCCCGGTTTCGCGTGCCACGAACTCGCCACCGTCACCGGCCGGATCGGCCGGTACCTCGCCGTAACGCGCGCCACAGGCCAGGTCCGCTGGCTCAATCCCAAACGCGTCCGCGGATTCGAGGCGGGCACCCTGCGCGAGCTGCCGGTCGCCTCCGGCGAGCGCCTCCTCCTCCGCGCGAATCTCAAGTCCTCCCGCCTGAAGAACGGCGACCTGGTCGAGGTCGCCCGCCTCCTTCCCGACGGCACCATCCACCTCCAGGACGGCCGCACGATCCCGCCCCACTTCCGCCAGTTCACGCACGGCTACGCGACCACTTCCCACTCCGCCCAGGGCAAGACCGTCGACCACGGCATCCTCCTCATGGGCGAAGCCGGACTCCGGGCCGGCAACCTCCCGCAGGCCTACGTGAGCAATTCCCGCTTCCGGCTGAGCCAGGTCATCTTCACGACAGACAAGGCCGCGGCGCGCGCGGCCTTCGCCCGCCCCGGCGACCGCGAGCTCGTCACCGAGGCCATCCATCTCGCGGCGCCCCAGCCCGCCGAGTCGGCCCGCCCGAGGGTCACCCCATGACCGTCCGTCACCGGGGAGCCTCCCGCCTCGACCCGTCCCACCATCCCTCCGTCGTCGTCTCCTCCCATCCGGTCCCGGTCGTCCGCTTCGAGTGGCGGGACCGCTCCGTCTCCTATGTCCAGTCCGAGATCCGCCAGTGGGAATTCACGGCGCTCGGGACCGAGGACCGGATCCGGATTAGGGCCGGCAGCGACCTCGTGACGCTCGCCGGCTCGCACCTCCTTCCGCTCCGCAACGCCCTGGACCAGCAGCGGGTCCAGCTCGTCCGCGAGCAGGCCGGCCCGCACGGGCTCCTCTCCGCCGAGCCCACCGTGCGCTCGATCCAAGTCGAAAAGCCCGCGGCCCCGTTCCGCTGACACCCCCTTTTATGCATGAGATCAAACTCCCCGAAGACGACCAGCCGCTCCGCCTCACGACCATCGCGTCGTGGATGGGCGTTTCCACGAAGACGATCCGCCGCGAGATCGACCGCGGCCACCTCCGCTCGGTGAAGCTGCGGGGCCTCCGGGTCGTGCTCCGCCGCGACTTCAGGGCCTATTGGGAGGACCTGAAAAACGGATCGCTGTCCCACCGATAGAAAATGCCGGGCCGCGCGTCGCCAGCTTGAATTCCACCACAGCCCTCCCATGATCTGGAGGTCGGGCTAAGGCCGAGTCCTTCTGGATCGCCTTCCGGCTGCGCAGCGATTCTTCGCCGCGCCACCACGTCAACCGCAGCCGCGGCGCATCGCGCCGCCATCTCCTCCCATGTACTTCCGCATCTTCCGCCCCAAGGGCAGCCGCCTGTACCGCGTCCGCTACAAGCTCAGCAACGGCCCGCGCCTCTACGACGAGCCGCTGCGCACACACCTGAAGGAGGTCGCCGTCGCCAAGGGACGGCAGCTCCTCCAGGAACAGGAAATGGAACTGGTCGGGCTGGCCGAGCCCCGGACACTGCGCGAGGCGGCGCAGCGCCCGCTCACCGAGCACCACCAGGACTACGTCGCGGCGCTCGTCGCGCGTGGCCGCAGCAAGGACTACCTGATCCACTCCCGCGGCCGGCTGCAGCGCCTCTTCGCGCAGTGCCGCTGGAAATACCTCCGCGACCTCCGCGCGGACAGCCTCGAGCAATGGATCTCCCGCCAGCACGGGTTCTCGTCCAAAACCCTCGCCGAGTATGTCGCCCACGCGAAGGGCTTCGCCAGCTGGCTCGAGCGCCAGGGCCGCCTGCCCACGAACCCCTTCCGCCGGATCGAGCCCATCCCGACCCGGGGCCGCGAAACCTTCAAGCGGCGCGCGCTCAAGGTGACCGAATTCGTCCAGCTCCTCGGGAAGGCGCCGCCCCGCCGCCGGGTCGCCTACGCGATCGCGGGCCTCACCGGCCTCCGGCGCAGCGAGCTGAAGCACCTGCTGTGGGCCGACGTGCACCTCGACGACACCCCGCCCTGGATCGAGCTGCGGGCCTCGACCACCAAGTCCAGGCGCGCCGCGACGCTCTTCATCGTGCCGCAGCTGGAGGCGATGCTGCGTCCGCTGCGCGGCGAGGGCGCCGGGCCCGTCCTGCCCCAGGGCGTCCCCGGCAACGACCTCCTGACGCGCGATCTCCTGGCCGCCGGCATCCCGGTCGAGGACGAGCGCGGCTGGCGGGTCGACTTCCATGCCCTCCGCCACACCTACGCGAGCCTGCTGGGCGCGGCTGGCGTGCCGGAGGCCGCGCGGGTCAGGATGGTCCGGCACACCGAGTGGCGCCAGACCGACCATTACACCGACCCCAGCAGCGTGCCGCTGCGTGCCGGCGCCGAGCAGCTCTCGGCGCTCCTTGCCGCAAATTTACCTTCCTCAGGAGCATCCCCTAAAATGGGGAAAAGACGTGAAAAAACGGGCACGCGTGTCCACGGAAACGATACACAAGACAAGGCGGTTGCTCCGAATTTTCCTCCGCAACCTGTTGATCCAAAGATGGAAACAAATGGCGAGAATTGCAGTGTCCCGGAAAGGGAAAACTTGCCCCTGGCGTCCCCACGGGGATTCGAACCCCGGTTCTCACCGTGAAAGGGTGGTGTCCTGGACCGGGCTAGACGATGGGGACTAACCGCGGAGCCGGAAAACGTAGGACCGCCCTCCCCTCGCGCAAGGCTATTTTCCCCGGGGCTGCTGGCCTGCTCCCGTTCTTCGGTAAGCGTCTCCGGAAGGCCATCTTGGCTGCCCCAAACCACTCCCGCTCGCCCTCACGGAATCCGCCTTCGTGGCGCGCGCTTCGTGGTTCCAATCCGCCCCGCGCCCGTGCACCGTCGATCCCCGTGCCCCCACGCCCCAGTCGCTACTCGGCCGCCGGTCGCGCCATCTCGATCCGCAATGGCGACCGCTTCTTCAACCGGCCTCTCTACCTCGCCAACACCAACGCCTTTGTCCTCGCCGGCGAACGCCCCACCCTTCGCTTCGGCAGCGGCGACACCCTCCATGGCACGTTGGGTTTCGCGCTCGTCCGCGACGGCTCCGTCCGCTGGCTGCATGAGGCTTCCGAGCGCGTCGCGTCTTACCACGGCGGGTTATTCTCCTGGGAGATCCGCGATCGCGACTGGCCCGGGCTGGTCCTCTCGCTCGAGGTGGTCGGCGCCACCACGGTCAGTTTCGCATTCCGGCTCGCCGCTTCGGGCGCCCGGCCCGGCGATCGCCTGATCTGGGTCTTCGGCGGCGCCCGCACGTGGCCCGGCCAGAATCTCAACTGGGAGCTCGATCCCCACAAGCAGCCCGCCTTTCTCAACGCCTGGTTCGATCCCGCCTCGTGCGCCGGCAATCGCGTCGAGGTCCAGTCCTCCGGTTTCTCGCTCGCGCCCGCGGGCAAGGATCCCGTCGTCATCCACGGCGCATCTGACGCCGCCACGCCCGCGGTCGCGCGCAACGCCGACTTGCTCGACCAGCCCGACGCGTTGCTCGCGTCATCCGGCGACGCCCGGCCCATCCTCGTCGGCGAAGTCGATCTCGCCGCGCAACCGCTCGTGCATTGGGTCGCGAGTCGCGATCAGGCCAAGGCCGCGAAGCCGCTCTCGCCCGTTGTCGCCTTCGTCGCCGGTCTCGGGCGCGCGCATGCGTTGGCCGACCGGCTCGTGGTCGAAACTCCCGACGCGCGCCTCAACGCCGCCGCCGCCGTCCTGCCCGCCGCGCTCGATGGCCTGTGGTATCCGCCCGTCTTCCGCCACGGCGCGATGCTCTGGAACAACCGCTATCCGGGCTGGCGCACGGTCTTCGGCGGCACGGTGCTCGACTGGCCCGAGCGTGTCCTCGCCCAGGCGGAGTTCTACTGCGGTCACCAAGTCACCGCGAACCGCCACCGCTCGCACGCGACCGATCCTATTCCGCTGCATGCGCTACCCGCCCAGGGGTCGCGGTTCTACGGCCGCGGCCGCATTCTCGAGGACCAGGGCGTCTACAACATGCAGTCGCAGTTCTTCGACCAGCTGATCCACGCATGGCGCTGGACCGGCGACGATTTTCTTGCCGCGCGGCTGCGCCCGGCGCTCGAGCTGCATCTCGAGTGGCTGCGCGAGTGTTTCGATCCGGACCACGACGGGCTCTACGAGAGTTTCATCAACACCTGGCCCACCGACTCCGTCTGGTACGCCGGCGGCGCCGGTACCGAGGAAACCGCCTACGCCTACCGCGCCCATGTCGCCGCCCGCGAGCTGGCGCAGCGCGACGGCGATCGCCCCGCCGCCCGGCGTCACGCGCGCCAAGCCGCGCGGATCCGGCGCGCGTTTCACCGTCACCTGTGGATCCGCTCCCACGGTCATGCCGCGCTTTACCGCGAACCCGCGGGCAAGCGGCGCGTGCACCCCGACGCGACGCTCTACAGCCTGTTTCTCCCGATCGACGCCGGGCTCGTCACCGCCGAGGCGGCCGTCGCGTCGCTGCTCTACGCGGAGCGCCGGCTCCAGAACGACCGCATGCCCTGCGGCGGCCGTCAGGTCTGGACCACCAACTTTGTCCCAGGCATCTGGTCCGTCCGTGAGCGCTGGCCCGGTGACAATTATCATCTCGCACTCGCCTGCTTCCAGGCCGGGCTTGGGACCGACGGCTGGGAGCTGTTCCGCGGCGCGTTTCTCAACACCGCTTTCGACCAGCTGGTGCCGGGTGATTTCGGCGCAACCGCCGGCGGGACCGATTTCGGCGACTGTACGCACATGTTCGCGCGGACGCTCGTCGAGGGACTGTTTGGCTTCGCCCCCGACCGCGCCGACGGCGTCGTGCGCGTTTCGCCGCAGTTTCCCGCCGCGTGGAATCACGCGCTGATGCAGACTCCCGAGGTGCGGCTCGAGTTCGCGCGCAAGGGATCCGTCTCCACCCTCACGGTTGAACTCTCGCCCCCGGCCACGCGCCTGGTCCTGCGTCTCCCGATCTGCGCCCGCGGCATCAAGCGCGTCACGGTCGACGGGCGCGAGACTCGCTGGCAAGCAGAGCCGGGATACCGCCAGACGTTCATCTGCGTGGATCTGCCGCGCGTGACCCGGGCCGAATTGCGCGTCGAAGCCACCGAGAAGGTCTCACGCGCCGCGTCGCTCACGTCGAAAGGCAGCGCCGGTGACCGGCTTGCTTTCGCCGCGGCGGAAACGAAGGTGGAGTCCTTCTCCGACCCGCAGCGCGCGTTGGCGGGAGCGGCGGTTCGTCACGGACGCCTCACCGCCCGGCTCGCCGCGAACCCCGGCTGGCATACCGTGCACACGCAGGTGCGGGTGGGCGAACTACCCCAATTACGACGGTGGCTGGTCCACGTGACGGATCGCGCAGCCGCCCGACTGGCCGCGGCGCGGCGACCGGGTAAGGTCACGGCGCGGAGCCGCTGGCACTGCGTGGATCTCGCCCCGGTGCTCAACGGTGACGTGCGCACGATTTACTCGCAGGAGTACCTGACGCCGCGGACCAAGACGATTTCGGTGCGGTTGGGGACTGATGGCTATTCGCCGTGGACGTTTCGCTACTGGAACACCGCGCTGCCCAAGATCCAGCTCGACGCCGTGCCCGGGCTCCTCGATCCGGCGACGGGGCGTTTGCGCACGCCGGCTGGCGTGCCGTTCGCCTGGCCGGGAGAGGCGCGGAACATCGCGTTCACCTCCCATTGGGACAACTGGCCCGACCGCGTGACAGTGCCGGTGAACGCAGCCGGCGACGCCGTTTGGTTCCTCGTGTGCGGCTCGACCAATCCTATGCAGAACCAGATCGCGAACGCCGTCCTGCGCCTGCGTTACGCGTCCGGCCCCGACGACACGCTCGAGCTCGTGCCGCCGCACAACTACTGGAACCTCTGCCCGATCCGTCCCGGCATCGCCGCACCCGGACAGGAAAGCCGCAGCGACTACACGGACACAGTGGATGCGTTCTGCGTCCCAAAACCGTGGCCACAGACCGTGCAACTCGGCGAGAACTGTCGCGCCATGGTCCTCGGCCGCCGGTTGAGGAATGGCGCCGTGCTGAAGAGCGTGACGCTCGAGACGCTTTCGCCGGAGGTTGTCGTCGGCTTGATGGGAATTTCGATTCAGGCGGGAGGCTCTAGGCGGTAAGCGGGAGGCGGAAGGCGGAAAGCTGTCAGCATTCAGCTATCAGCGGTCAGCTTTTTGCCGCGAAAAGGCACAAGAGGCGCATAGAAGCTCGATCACTCCGAGCGCGGGGTCTCCCTACCAGCTACCAACTACTATCTACCAGCTACTCTCAGGGATGCTCGCTACGCGCTACCCGCTACTCGCTACGCTCAGCGCCCCAACGCCCCCACATACACCCTCGTCAGATACTCAAACGTTACGCGGCCTTTCTTCGCGTGTTCCTGGAAGATCTGTTCGAGCTGGGTGAAAAATTCACGGTGACCGGGCTGGCCGGCGTTGGGGATGTAGGACGACGACAGCGCGCGGCCGATCAAGCCTTCGCGATCGAAGACCTGTGCGTTGGGGAACGTGTACTCCTTGTGAACCTGCGGCGCGAAGAAGCGGGCCATCGCGGCTTGGTCAATCCGACGATGATCCACCTGGTCATAGTTGGTCGCGGCGGTCTTCAGGAGCTTTTCATACGCGATCGAGAACGGATCGTTGTCCGTGAGGCGCTCGTTCCAGATCAGCGCGACGCGTCCACCGGGACGCAGGATCCGGGCGAACTCAGCCCGGCACTCGGGAATTCGGAACCAGTGGAAAGCCTGCGCCGCCGTGACGAGATCAACTGAGCCGGTAGGCAACGCGGTCGTCTCTGCCGTGCCGTCGACGCTCACGAATCCGGATTGCGCGCCAAGGTCCCGCTCGGCCGCGGCACGCATCGCGGCATTGGGCTCGACCGCGTGGACGCGTCCAGCTGCCGGCAGCAGCAGCGCCGTGAAAATCCCGGTGCCCGAGCCGATGTCGGCCACAACACTCGTGCGGTTCAGCCCGGCGTGTTCGCGCAGGCAATCGATCAGCGCCGTCGGGTAGGAAGGCCGGTACTTGACGTAGTTTTCCACCCGGTCGGAGAAGCGTTGGGTTGGGTCGGGCATGGGAGGGGCGATAGTAGCGAGTAGCGGGTAGCGCGTAGCGAGCATCTCTGAGAGTAGTTGGTAGCTAGTAGCTGGTAGGGGCCGGTGGCGAGGAGGGCGTGGCGGACGGCGTGAGTCAGTTGGTCAGCTGCTAGACAACGGCTCGGAGCTAGTAGAAGTCCTGCGCCTCGGGTCGCCCTCTTGCGGCTAGTGCTGAGCGTAGCGTGCGGCTCGTAGCGCGTAGTGAGCATGACGCTAGTAGCAGGTAGCTAGTATTTGGTAGCTGGTAGGAACACCTGTGCTGAGATGGTTCGCGCTCCTATGCGCCTTTTGCGCCTCCTTGCGGCTAGAAAAGCTGACCGCTGATGGCTGACGGCTGAGCGCCAACGCACGAAGGCCTACCGCTTACAGTCTAGAGCTTACCGCTCACTTCACCTTCGTGAAGTGTTCCGCCAGCGCCCGCCATTGTCCGTTGCGACGGATGTAAGTCACCGTGAGACGAAGCTTGGTCACCACTTCCTTGCCCTGATCCATCTGACGCACCGTGTCGGTCTCGACGAGGATCGCGGTGTCGCCATCGGCGCGCACGATGCGGTCCTCAAGGGTCTGCGTCCACGACGTGTCCTTCGCCGGGCCCCTGAACTGATCAATGAACTCCTCCTTGGTCCTGGTGCGACCCGAGGCCGACGTCGTCAGGAACTGGTCGTCGAGAATCCGCTCCAGCGTCGCGGCGTCGTGGTTGATCTCCGCCTTCACCCACGCGTCTTCGAGCGCGAACAGCTCCTTCACGACCTCCGCCGGCGCCGACATGATGATCGCCGGCTTGGTGCCCTTCGGGGCGTCAGCGGCGCGCAGGCAAGTTAGCGTTAGCAGGGCGAAGAGGAAGAGACGGGAGGACATTTTAGTAGATGGTAGTTGGTAGCTGGTAGCTAGAATGCCGTGGGGAGCACGAGGACGCTGGCTATTTCTCGCTTTCTCAATTTCCCAATTTTCCGATTTTCCGTCTCCTCAGCCCGTCTTCAACGGCAGGAAAATCATCATGAGGTTCACGGCGAAGTGGACCACGATGGCCGCCAGCAGGCCGTACCGGGAGAACAACCAGCCGAAGCCCACGCCGCCCAGCAGGATCCCACCGAGATATCCGGCGACCAAGCCTCCGGGCGCAGTGATTGGGTGCTGCGCGGCAAAGACCACCGCCGCCACCATGACCGCCAACGCCGTGCCCCGGCCGTCGCCGCCGAAGGCCCGGGATAGTCGCGCCTGTATCCAGCCGCGGTAGAACACCTCTTCCCCGATCGCGTAACTCAGGCCCATGGGCACTCGCTGCAGCAGCTCCTGCCAACCCGGGACTCCGGGCCGCATCGCCGCGCCGTTGATCTTCGCAAGCGCCAGAAAGTACCCCGCGATCAAGGCCATCAGGGCGATGCCGGCCATAGCGACCCGGCCAGTCCCTTCGCCCGACGGCAGCCGCCGCCAATACCCACCGTGCTCACCCGCCAGCAGCAACCCGGCATAGCAAACGACCCCGATGATTGCGCAGACCACGAGCGATACCGACAAGCTCAACGCCGCGTACGCGACGCCCTGGCCCCCGTCCGTCACCACGCCCCGGCCCACCGCTCCCACCGCGTCCGTGACAAAAAGAGCGCCCACCAAAATCAACGACTCCCACACCCGCGCCACCTGCCACTGCCGCGTGCGCACGAGATCCACCACCGCCCAAGCGAAGAACGCGAAAATGCTGAACCGAATCAGATTCAACAGCACACCGCCGAAATCGAGATGGGGCATTTCTCGGGGAGGAGTTTGGTCACATCCGCCCGAAGCGGACGCGGAGACTCAAGGTAGTTCGCCCTCGGGCGTCAGGCGAAATCGATTGGAGAAGACCATCGCAGATTCAATATTCAATCCGGCGGTTGGCATTCAGCGCGAAAAACGTATCGTCTGCGTTGCGTCCGCAACTTCGGTCACGAGCTCACAATGTCGAACCAAAGAGAAAAATCGGTTCTGCACCTTAATCTTCACCGGGAGTTTTTCTCCCAAATCGCGGCCAAGACCAAACGTATCGAGTATCGGGGCCGGACTCGGTACTGGCGGAAGCGTCTCGAGGGGCGTCATTACGATGTCATCCAATTCCGGAACGGATACGCCACGAAAGCACCCGTGATGGTCGTGCAGTTCCTCGGCCTACGCCGTCTCGGCCGCGGCAGGAATGCGAGGTACGCCATCCGCCTCGGCCGAATCCTGAGCATCGAGCGCTGGAGGAGGTAACAAGGGGCCAATCACCCAGAGCTAGAGAGCTTACTATTAGCTCGAAATCGACCACCGCGCCTTCAAGCGCTCCACTGTGTGTTGCCACTTCGGCTGGGTCGACAGGGTAACGGTCCACTGGTTGCCGTAGAATCCCTTCTCCTTCACAGCCTCATCGAGCGGAACCGAGTGGATCCAATTGATTGGGACCATGACGTCCGAGTTCTCGTCGATCCGGCCATCCGGGCGCACCCCATAGTTGCCTTTGTGTGGCAGCGACAGAAAGGGCTTACCGTCGACCTTGAAGTCACCCACTGGAACCGGCCGACCCGTCACGATTCCGACCCCGGCGTAGCCGACACCCGGCACGTTTACCCAGACTCTACTGCCAACTTCGAGCAGATCGAACGGTGACGTGTACCACTTCCCTCCCCCTGCGCTGATGAACCCATACTCGCGGGCATCGTCCCAATGCCGTGAGCCTGATTCTCCGTGGCCGAAATTCGCGTAGCTCTCACCATTCCATTCACCCCGTTCCTTTGCTGGTGCGACATCGCCCTTTTCGCCAGGTTCGCGGAGCCAAGCCCGGGTGAGGTACTCGTTCGCACCGTCTTTGAAAACGCGGAAGAAGACCGCGTTGACAGGTACGTCGAAATTCTCGGTCAGGTACCTGACGATCCGCTCGGTTGAGTCATCGAGTTCTGCAGCCACAATCAGGAGCTGGTGACTGGCGTTTAGCTCGTCCGGAAGAGCGATCCCGAACTTGGCTTTGAATGCGTCGTCCAGCGACTCCTTCAGTTGGTCCGGCCGATAACCCTTCAGGTAGTGGGCATAGATCTCTGCAATCGCGGCATTGTCGAGGGTCTGGACCCAGCTGCCATAATCGAGAACCTGAGCAACGACCTCGCGAGGTGTGAGGTCCCGTTTCAGTTCCACAACCACCAGCTCGCCTTCCGAATTGAGTGCGAGGATGTCGATGCGGTGCGACCATGGCGTCCTTACCTCCCTTCCAATGACCAGCAGATCCGGATCGAGAATCTCAATCCGCGTTGCCAAGACCTCCTGGAGCCGGTCCTCCTTGTTCATCTCAACCGCCGGAATCGCCTCCGGCACCGAGCCGTTCAGTTTGTAGACGTGGAGTGAGAGAGGCATGGCAAAGACAGTGACGGAAAGAACTGGGAGTTACCAGCTACAGTCCTCGAGAAAAGAGCCAACTCCGCATTCCGAATGCTGCAAAAGGAATGCAGCGACAAGACCAGCTTCGATCTCTCTTGGTTGAAGGACGATAGCCTAGCTAACCTGGAAAAATTGCCCGAACCTGCCGACATCGCCGAGGGTATCATCGAGAACATGGAGGCTGGACTCGCGAGTTTCCGCGCCGTGGCAGCCACTCTCCCGAAGAATTAGTTGGAGTGCCCTATTTCGTCAGGCTGTATCCGTCTTCAGACCGCGTGAGTTTGCCCAAGTTGACAAGCCAGAGCAGACGGAAGTTCACTTGTGCAAAGGTCGTCCATTCGACGCCGAGATTTTCTTTTAGGAATGCCATCACCTCCGCCTCGGTCTGCGGATCTTCAGCGTTCTTGAAGAACTCCATCATTTCGTCGATGCCGAGGATGTTTTGGGCAAAGACAGAATAGAGATCTTCTTTGTCCTTCGACGCCTGTATCCGCATGCCGGCAGCGGTTAACCGGAACTTGCCGTCAACCATTTCGGTCATTCCAACCGCCCTCGGTACATTGACGTAGCTGCTTGCCGTCTTCTCGCTCTTCACTTGGGCAAACGTCCTCATGAACCACTTCGTGAGATCCGTTCTGGTCATGGGCTCAGCAGCAAGCGCGTCTAGAATCTGAAACAGCGTTGATACATAAGCATCAATTCCTCCAGGGAGAGGCCAAAGGGCGGCTCGTTTCACCGATCCAACCGTCTCGTCTTCTTCCCCAGCGATATTCTCGAAATACGAAGCATCTAGCGCATAGACCGGTATCGCTGTCTTTCGCACTCCAATCTCATGCGTAAAGAGGAGGTCCAGCAGTTTCTCCCCATTTACCAGTGCTACCGGCATCTTGTTGGGCGCATCAGCCTCCGTGACTCCGTCCTTGGTAAAATCTGAGGTCGTGATCACCAAGCCTCGTTGATCGACTTCCGCACTGCCACGAAGTTGGGCGATGACACTCCCGCTGATGTTATTGCCGACCTTGTAGCGCTTCACCTGAACCACCGTTTTTACGCTCGTGATTCCACCCAGGGTTAGTCTTGCGGTTACATCGATACCCTTGTCTCCGCTCCGTCCAGTCACGACGACGTTTTCGTACCCGAGATTTTCCAGCAATTCCGCGACCAGAGTTTCGAACTGCGACGGCTCCATCGATAGAAGCCGCTCATGGAGTGATTTCCTAACAGCCTCGTTTTGATTTTCGATAACCAGCTCAGCGGATGAACTCGACCCATGGGCATTCTTAAGCGTGAATTTTCCACGGCCGACCTTCCGGAACGGTGTCTTGGGGTTCTTTTTAAGGTCGACGTACAGCAGAGCCCCCATTGACGCACCTGGAGTCACTCCGTCGCTTTCGATCAATTCATGTTCTAGTGCACGATCGACGATTTCTTGAGCTGAAAGGGGCTCGCCCGAATCCCTCAGAATTTTCTCCGCCGCCTTCTTGAAAGATAGCTTTTCTGAACTCATGAGCGCCCTCCATGTAGATCGACGTAACTTATAGTGTTATATCAATGGGTCTGCCTAGCGTGGCAGGCATACGCAAATCGGGGTTCGGGTTGAGGACCGGGCTATCGAGATAGAAGTAGGTGATGGCAGTGGTTCGAAAGTACGAATCACAGACAGTTCAGACGTAACCGAACGTTCTTTTCTCGAAGTGGACCAAGCTCAGCTTCGCCTCTCAGAACGTGCAAGCGCGTAGCGGTAGGGGCAAAGGTGATGGCTACCGGGTTTCCGGTAGCTGACCATGGCTCGGATCGGGATCGAACAGTTATGCTTAGCCTTCCGGAAGTTTGGCGGCGCTGTTTTGATGTGCGTTATCGCGTAGCACGTGTCTGTTATCGTGTAGTTGCAGAGCGTCGGCGTGCAGACGCTTGATGGTCAAGGGGCTGCAATCCTTAGCAAAACACGATACCTAAGTTTGTTTTTTCGTAGCACGCGTTTGGGAGCGTGAAGCAGGGGTTTGTAAGGGCGCTAACAGACTTCGTTTTCGTGAGAACGATGTTGGTTTGTGGTGAGCAGGACTTGGGTGGCGGCTAGCACGGGTCTGTGCGCGGTGTGCTGAAGTTTGGTGGCGAGAACCGGGGCTTTGTGATCACGGTCCGCTGCTGTCGCCGGGACCGAAGTAGTGAGTAGCGGGTAGCGCGTAGCGAGCATGACTCATGCACCAATCCCTGTGATCTCCGTGACGCCTCTGTGCGCTCTGTGACGGAACCTGAACACGGCATCGGCCAAACGCGGCCCACTGCCGTGGCTGCGACTGAAGTGGTGAGTAGCGAGCATGACTCAGGCGCCAAACTCTGTGGTCTCCGTGACGCCTCGGTGTCCTCTGTGACGTGTCCGTGCACATGTTTCGTTGGCGGTTGTGCCTGGGTGGGCGAACGACGGTGCGGTTTGCGCGACGAAGGTTGTTAAGAAGATGTCAAAGGCGGTGCGCGGAATCGTACGCAATACTGCCGATGCATCGCGGGTTTTCTCCTCGGCCACTCGTTTTGTGGAAGCACACGTTCCGAAACGCTGTGATCATTTCACCGCTTGTCTCGCCCTTGACCGTTTCGAATCTCCGCCTCGCTCGCTGGCGCCAGATGGCGTCGGTAAGCCTGAACATAAAACATACATACACAGGAGACAGTCATGAAACATAAGCACAACCCATCGGTCCTCAGCGGCGACGCACTCCCGGCGCTCGAAACGTGGGGAGCTCACCCGGAACTCAAGTTCGGCGATCTCACGCTCGACATCCTCAAGGCCAGCCGCACCGACGTCGCGGCGGCCGACGACGCCGTCGAGGCGAAGCGCGCCGAGCTCAAGCAGCTGATCGGCATCCGTGACGACAAGGCGGCGGTCCTGAACGACCAGATCAGCCGCGTCCGCAGCGGCATCCGCGCCTCGTTCGGCCCGGATTCGCCGGAGTACAAGAAGGTCGGTGGCATCCGCCGTTCTGACCGCAAGGGCCGGACTCGCGGGCTCAAGCTCGCAGCCGAAGCCCCGGTGGCTCCGGCGGAGCCCGCTCCCGCTCCTCAAGCGGCGGCCGCTTGAGGAGGGGAGCTGTCGGCTGTCAGCGATAAGCGATAAGCTTTATGCTGTAGGCTGAACGCTGGTTTGTTCCGCCGCCGCGGGTGGTGGGCCTGGAGCCTACCGCCTGCGGCGGCTTTCTTACGCCGGTCTAGGAGGGTCGAAGGTTAAAGGTCGAAAAATGAGTGCACACCGGTCTGGTACCGGTATTCCGGTAGTTTCTCCGGTTGCGGGTCTTTGTCGTCGAGGCGGGAGTGACGGTCACACGTTGTCTCATGCCCTCACGGAAAGAACGCCAGGCAGCCAATCAGTTTGAAGCTATTGCAAAACTCGCGGTTCTGACCTTGGCGGGCCTAGCCTTCATGATCGGTGGCATTCAGCACTTCACCGCGGTCTTGAGTTTGTTGCTGATGCTCATCGTCGGGGTGACTCTCGTCGGCTTTGGTCTTTTCTTCGTAATTCGCAGTGGCCTCTCTCCCGAGCGAAAGCTCGGCATCGTTCTAGCGGTTCTATCGGCGTGTGCTGCGGTGATTTGGATCTACTTCGCACGACCGATTCCTTGGACAGAGATTGAAGCGACCGTCACGAGCATCAAACCAGCGCCGGCTGTGACGGAGGACGTCTACGCCTTTCTCCCGCGCAATGATCCCAAGGGTCCCGCGATCCAGTTTCGTGTCGTCAAGAATTGGCCGAGCATCGAAGCAGCTTCCACCGGTCGACGAGGCACCACGGTGGTGTATTACAAACCCTCCAATCCGCGGGAGATCCGTTTTGATCCAGCTCCAGGATTCTTGTCGGAAGTCGGTACTCAGGTTTCAGGCAAACTCTCTTCGACGGGTGAATCTACCGCCAGTCTTCGACTTGGTGAGGGGCTATGGGCTCGCTCCATTGCCTTTACCGCCACGCGGGTCGATCACTGGACCGTTGGGCAGAAACTCCCGGTCTACTTGAATCCGCAGGACGCCAATGACGTCTCATTGGTTCCCGCGATCTACCGTCCCAAGCGTAACTACTACTATCTCGCGTTCATCATCCTGGGGCTCGGCGCCGGGATATTCTTCTTCTTCATCAACGAAGAGCTTCTCCCCCGCCCTGCACCACCCCCGCGGCCGGTCGCACGCGCCATTGTGGAGAGAGCTGCACCAACAACGCGTGAACTGCTCCATCGCATCGATTGGTTCCAGTTCGAGGCGACCTGTTCGCGAATCTTGGTCCACGAGGGATGGGACGTGACCCGCTCGGGGGGAGCGAACCCTGACGGTGGCGCCGACATGACTGCGGTGCGCGCCAGTCACAAAGCCGTGATCCAGTGCAAGCACTGGCGCAATGAACAGGTGGGGATCAAGGTCATCCGCGAATTGCTCGGCACCAAGGTCAGCAAGCGGTTCGCCGCGGACCAGGCGATCCTCTTCACGTTGAGTGACCCAACTTTAGAGGCCAAAGAGTTCGCCGCAGTCGAACAAGTGGTCATCCGCGACTCGATCGACATCGTCGCGACGATCGAACGCGTGGGCCTCCATCACTTCTCCGAGCTAAACCGTCCCGACATCAAAGCTTGTCCCAAATGCGGCGCCCCAATGGTCCTGCGCAATCCCGAGAGCTCGCCTTTCTGGGGCTGCTCCACCTTTGGCATGACGCGGTGCACGGGAAGGATCGAAGTGAGGCAGGGCTAGCTGCCAAACTTGGTCCTCAGCGGATATCGTCGCTCTTGCTCAGGTTGTGCGCGGCACAAAGGAGCTGGATGTTTGCGACTTCGGTCGACGAACCACCCTTTGACCAAGGAATGATGTGGTCGAAATGGAGATTCGTCGTGGAACCACACTGGGCACACTTGCCTCCATCGCGCTTCCATACCTCTCGCTTTACCGCAGTTGGAATCATCCGTCCGGGATTTGGCGACTGCGGGATTGGCTGCGAGTCATCCTCTTCGCCCTGAACAGCGGAGAGTTTGAACTTAAAGACCTTTCGTTGCTCGGCCTGTTCGACCCACGCATCTTCGAGGTGAAACACGCCGTTGTAAGACCAAATGCCATCTTTGATCTTCTCGTAAACTCGCACCCGCTCCGGAGCCTGCTGTCCAGCTTTGAAGGCAAGCGCCGCTCGCTTGAACTTTCCATTTTCGGTCGGCCTTCCTCTCGGCGTGAATTCGGGTTGGTCCACTAACTCGGGATACTTGCAGGTGGCTGTCTTGTTCTCGTTGTGTCCCTCGTAGATTAGTACGCGACCGTCTTCCTCAACTCGGTCCGCGTAGGGCGCATTTGGGCGAACCGACATCAAAATCACAGAATGCCTCCCATGTAGCTGGAAGTTCATACCACGCTGAAGACTCGCGCCTTCCCGTTGGCACATATCGAAGTAAGAGATGATCTGGTTGGTTTCAGACATCTCAGTCCTCAATCCCCAACAACCAAGCCACCGTGACACCCAGCGCCCCGGCAAGGGCTTTCACTTCGAAATCCGAGACGTAGCGGGATCCACTCTCGATCTTGGCAATACCAGCCCGATCAATCGTCACACCCCGACCTGCCAACTTCCCTGATAGAGCATCCTGAGATAGTGCGGGTTCGGTTGATAGCCTCGCCTTCTTTACCCTCTTCCCAACCAGGTTGTTGTTCTGTTTTGGAACACCCACCTCGTCACAGTATCAGTTCACATCTCTAGTAGTGTTCCATTTTAGAACAGGATGCGGCTAGGGCTAGCTCAACGCAAAAGGACCGCCCTGTCCCTTCGACTTTCGACCTGTCACCTTCGACAGCGCAGCTCCGCTGCGCTCAATCCACCCCGCTCGACCAGTTCACCTGGGCGAAGTTTTTGGCGGGGGCTCGCTCGACGGTGCGGTGGGCGAGTTCGCGGAAGCTGTCGGCGGTGCGGGAGCGCGGGACGACGAAGTAGACCACCTCGCAGTCCATCGCGTTGGCGGCCCGTTGGAGGGAGTTCAGGCTGATCGCTCCCCGTTCCTCCGCGGCCTCGAGGTCGGCATAGGCTTGGCGGGTGGTCTTCAGCTTCGCTGCGATCTCACCTTGGCTCCGGTCCAGGGCGTTCCGCACCTCGCGCAGCCAGCCCCGTTCCGGGCGACTCGCGCTGGCTCGGGCGGCGGATAGGCCGACTAGGCGTTCGTCGAGGTGGGCTAGGGCTTCGGCGGGAGCTTCGGTTGGCATGACGGTTATAACCTGCTTAATATCTAGTTAAAGCAAGTCTAAACCTGCTTTAATGGTGTTCCTTGCATGTTTTAACCTGCTTTAATGTCTATCGCGGGCTGTGGATTCTATTTACCACGGAGGGAACGGAGGGCGGACGCGGAGAGAACGGAGCCGGAAGAGGCCTCGCGGAACGAGCTGGGCGTCGCCCAGTTCGTTCCGCTCGGACTTTTGAGGGAATCAGGAGCGGTTTTTGGCAGTAGCGAGTAGCGAGTAGCGCGTAGCGAGCATCTGTTCTTCAGGTAGGTGGTAGCTAGTACTTGGTAGCTGGTAGGAGACGTTTGCTGGTGTCTCGGCCTACGGCTTACAGCCTCCGGCGGCAGTAGCGAGTAGCGGGTAGCGCGTAGTGGGCATGACTTCAGGAGTTGGTCGCTAGGAGGGCTTGGGCTGGTTCTGCTCTTTGCGCCTCTTGCGCCTCCTTGCGGCATGAGCGCTCGCCTCCCGCAGCGTACGGCATACCGCTTACCGCCTACAGCCCTCTTCTTCAGCTAGAATCAAACTGACCGCTGACAGCTGAGTGCTGACGGCCCCAAAGAACTAATGCCTCCAAGTACCGATCAAGCATTCAGCTTGTCCCCAACTTCGGGCGTTGAGCCCGTTCTTCCGCCCGCTGACCGTCTCGTCACTCGGCACTCGTCCCTCGTCACTTCCGCCAATGCTTTCCTCTCTCTTTCAAAAGGTCGGCGACGCTATCTATTCCACCGTTTGCCCGCTCCAGATGCAGGGGTGGCGCACGGCTGAGCCGGTGCCCTACTCCGCCCGGCAATCCGGGACTCCGTTCCAGCCCCGAATCGGCGAGCCTTGGGCGGAGAAACTCTTCGATTGCGCCTGGTTTCATTTCACGGCGGACCTGCCGGGTGACTGTCGCGACGGTGACCCGCTCGTCGTCCGGATCGATATCAATGGTGAGCTTTGCATCGTCGATGACGCCGGGGTGCCCGTCCGGGGTCTCACGTCCGTTAAGTCCACCTACGACCCGCGCCTCGGTTCGCCGGCCAAGACCGTCTTCCGCTTACCGTCCTCCGTGGCCGCGTCCGGTCGCGTCGATCTCTGGGCGGATGCCGCGTTCAACGATCTCTTTGGCGTCGTCTGGGATCAGGGTCGCGTCGTCTTGGCCGAGGTTGCTCGCTGCCGCGAGGATGTGCGCGACCTGTACTACGATCTCGAGACCCTGAAGCACTACGTCGAGGCCGGCGCGGTGCCCGAGGCGCACGCAGCGAAGCTCAACGAGGATCTCGCGGCCGTCGCGCGCGAGCTCGACTGCGCGAGCCGCGACAGCGTGGCGGCAGCGCGGGCGCGGTTGGCGCCGTGGTTTCAGTCGAACGAGAAGCCGGCGCTGGTCGTGCACGGCACGGGTCACGCCCACATGGACCTCGCGTGGCTGTGGCCGATCCGCGAGACGATCCGCAAGGGCGCCCGGACGTTTGCCACGGTGCTCTACAATCTCGAGCGCTTCCCCGACTACCTCTACGGCGCGAGCCAGCCGCAGCTCTACGCGTGGATGAAGCAGCATTACCCGGAGCTCTACCAAAAGATCCGGGCGGCCGTCGCGCGCGGGCGGATCGAGCCGCAGGGCGTGTTCTGGGTCGAGGTCGACTGCAACATCCCCAACGGCGAGTCGTTCGTCCGCCAGATCCTCCACGGCTCGCGCTTCTTCCGCGAGGAGTTCGGCGCGGAGCCGCGCTACTGCTGGGAGCCCGACGTCTTCGGCTATCACGGCCAGCTGCCGCAGATCCTCCGGCGCGCCGGCGTCGAGGTGTTCATGACCCAGAAGATCTCCTGGAACGTCGTGAACAAATTCCCGCTGCAGTCGTTTCACTGGGAGGGCATCGACGGCACCGCGGTGCTCGCGCATCTGTGTCCCGAGGACACCTACAACGGCCCGGCCTCGGCGTATTCACTGAAGAAGATCCGCGACGACTACCTCCAGAAGGACGTCTCGAACCACGCGCTGATGGTCTTCGGTATCGGCGACGGCGGCGGCGGTCCCGACGCCGAGCATCTCGAGCGCCTGCGCCGCGCCAGCGGACTGCCGGGCCTGCCGCGGGCGATCAACGAGCCGGCCGCGAATTTCTTCGCCGTGTTCAAGGCAGAGGCCGACCGTTTCCCGCGCTACCGCGGCGAGCTCTACCTCGAGCGCCACCAGGGCACGCTCACCACGCAGGCGCGCATGAAGCGGTTCAACCGTCAGGGCGAAATCGCCCTGCGCGAGCTCGAGTGGGCGGCGTTCCTCGCGAGCACGCACGCTGGCGTGCCGTATCCCGTCGAGGAGCTCGACCAGATCTGGAAGGAAGTCCTGCTGTACCAATTCCACGACATCCTACCGGGCTCGTCGATCAAGCGCGTGTACGACGAGTGCTACGCGCGCTACGAGCAGATCCTCGCTCGCGTGGCGGCGCTGCGGGACGAGCGCTACCGCGCCCTCGCGGCGCGCGCCGGCACGACCGTCGCGTTCAACTCGCTCGGCTGGGACCGCACCGAGTGGCTCAAGGCCGACGGCGGCTGGCGGCAGGTTGCCGTGCCCGCCCTCGGCAGCGCGCTGTTGCCGGCGCCAACGACTTCGACCGAGCCCATGTTCGCCGACCGCACGCGGCTCGCGAACGGGCGGCTGAGCGTCGATTTCGCGCCCGATGGCCGGATCGCGTCGATCCGCGACCAGCGGACAGGCCGCGAGTATGTGCCGGCTGGCGAGTTCGCGAACACGCTGGTGGCGATCGTGGACAAGGGTGACGCGTGGGACTTCGAGGCGGACTTCGAGAAGAAGGACCCGTGGATTTATCTCGGCCTGCCGGTGATGCAGCCGACGCTGGTGAGCGTCACGGCGACGGTCGACGGCCCATGCGCGGCGGTTACGCAGGTCTGGCGGGTGTGGAATTCGGAGATCCGGCAGACGATCCGGCTGCTGGCCGGTTCGGACCGGATCGAGTTCGACACCGAGGTGGACTGGCGCGACGTGGCGCGGATGCTGCGGGTGCGGTTCCCGCTGGCGGTGCAGGCGGACGAGGCGAGCTTCGAAATCCCGTTCGGGCATATCCGTCGCTCCACGCGCGAGGACAACCTCGTGCAGCGCGCGCAGCTCGAGGTCGCCGCGCAGCAGTGGGTGGACCTGGCGGAGCCGACGCACGGCGTGGCGCTCCTGAACGACTGCAAGTACGGCCACCGCGTGAAGGGTCACACCCTGGACCTCTGCCTGATCCGTTGCGTGCCCCATCCCAACTTCGCGATCGCGGCGAAGGACGTGCCCGAGGACTCGCCGGCTGGGACGTTTACCGACGTCGGGCGTCACGTATTCCGTTACGCCTTGCTCCCGCACGAGGGCCCGACCGACGCCGCGCGCCTGACGCGGGCCGCGCGCGAGTTCAATACCCCGCTGCCCGTGGTGCGTGCGCCGAAGGCGGCCGCGGCGAACCCGCTGCCGCTGCCGCCGTTCAAGCTGGACCGTCCCGAGATCGAAGTCGCCGCCTTCAAGCGCGCCGAGTCCGGCCAAGGCTGGGCCGTGCGTTTGGTAAACGTGACCGAGCGTCCGGTGAGCGCGACGCTTACGCTGACGACTCACACCGCCACCGAGTGCGACCTGATGGAGCGCCCGATTGGAACGGCGACGGCGAAGGGCGAGGTGGCGCTGCGGTTCGCGGCGTTTGAGGTGAAGACGGTGGGGCTGGGAGAGCGGTAGGCGGGAAGCGATAGGCGGTAGGCTGTCAGCATTCAGCTATCAGCCTTCAGCCATTAACCGAAATAGGGCGCAGAGGAGACATTGGCCCCAGCCTCCTACCAGCTACCAACTGCTAGCTACCAGCTACTCGAGCCATGCTCACTACGCGCTACCCGCTACTCGCTACCTCCGCCTACAATTTATCCCCGAAGCGGATTTTCTTCGTCGCCCGCTTTTTCTTCGGTGCCGGCAGGATGCCGAGGCGGGGGTCGTTCGCTTTCACGAGTTGAACGAGCCGCTTGGCGTCGCGCTCGAAGGTGTCGCAGGACTCGGGGAGGTAGAGCCACTTCCCGAGCACGGGGTGCTGCAGCAGCGCGGGAAACTCGGCGTGCAGGCTCGAATGATGCTCGCGGTAGGTGCACACCAGGACCCCCTGCCACGGCTCGCCCTGACAAGTAAGGAACAAGTGGTGTTTCCCATGCAGCATGATCGTCCGCCCGCCGAACCACGACTTCAGGATGAAGGTCGGTTCATTGACCAACGGCTCCGCGAGCCACTGCAGCGGATGCTCGGCCTTGACGGCACGGATGCGGAGATCGGCGGAGCTCTTGGCTTTCACGTGTGGCCTTCAGCTATCAGCCGTCAGCCTTCAGCCCAAGCCGGATTGTGAAGCGATGCGGGAGCAGGACGTAGCTGGTAGTTGGTAGATTGTAGATGGTAGCTGGGAGGACCCTCCTGCGCCTTCTTGCGGCTGAGCGCCGGTAGCGGGTAGCGAGCATCTAGACTAGCAGATGTTAGCTGATAAGAGGTCGGAGCGGATTTCCCCTCCGTGCCCAATACACCTCCATGCAGCTAGCAAGAGCTGACGGCTGATAGCTGACTACTAACCGCGCCTCGCTCACGGCATACAGCCTACCGCCTAAAGCTGATAGCTGACGGCTGACAGCTGAAAGCCTCCCCGCTACCGCGGTGTCAGCATTCCCAATCCCCGCATCGTCGCGTCCGTAACGGCGCGGTATTTCCAACGGCCGGGCCAGTCGCGGTGCAGCAGCTGGTCCAGACGGTCCGAGCCGCCGGAGACCGCCACCGTGCGCAGCAGCGGGGTGCCAGTCGCGGCCAGCAGCGGGAGGCGTTCGGCGCTCGCGCGGATCAGGCCCTCGACCACGGCCGACAACATTTGTGTACGGTTGCTCGCCAAGGTCAGCCCGGTGAACGCGCCCTGGCGCTGGTCAATGCTCGTGCGTTCGCCGGCCATGTAGGGTTCGAAGCGGACCGTGCCCGATGCCGACGGACCCTGGCGGGCCAGTCGACGGAACTCGGCACGAAATTCCTCAAGCGGCATGCCGTTGAAGAACTGGTCGCGCACCCAGTAGATCGCTGAAGCGGCGGCGGCGAGCGTGCTCACCTGGAGCCATTTCCCGTCCACGCCCAACGCGCGGGTCAGGAGTCGCTCGTGCGGCTTCGGCCGGTTTGTGCAGAGCGCGAGGACATCGGTCGAACCGCAGACGTTGAAGAGCTGTCCCACCTTTGCGCCCGCGAGCAGCATGCCGGCGCTGCCGTCCATCAGCCCGACGATCATTGGCGTACCGGCGCGGAGGCCGAACTCCTTCGCCGCGTCCGGGAGAATCGTGCCGCCGATGCGGTCGGCGTCGAGCACCTCGGGCAGCAGCGACGGGCTCACGCCGAGGTTCGCACAGAGCTCCGCGCTCCAACCGCTGAGCTTCAGCGTGTCGTACAGGCCGGTGAACGATGCGTTCGAAGGATCGGTCACGCGCGCGCCGGTGAGGCGACGGTGCAGGAAGGTGTTCAGGTGCCCGACGAGATCGGCGCGCTTCAACCGCGCCGGCTGATGCGCGCGGAACCACGCCCAGGTGGTCGAACTGATGCCGCCGGGGAACGGCCGACAGCCGCAGAGGTTGAGGTGGCGCTGCTTGCCCAGCCGCGCCTCGAGCGCCTTGGCCTCGGCGACACTGCGACGGTCCTGGTGTGTCACGATCGGCGTGAGCGGCCGGCCGGCGCGGTCGAGTGCGACCCACGCCGGGCACATCACGGCGAGATGAATGGCGTCGACCTGCTTCGCCTTCCCGCCGAGGCCGGCGATGGCGGTGCGTACGGCGCGGAGGAGCTCGTCGGGGTCCACCTCGACGCTCTGCCCGCTGTGCCGGGTGCGGAAGAACGCCCGCGGCGCCTCCGCCTCGACCTTCGTGCCGCGGAGAATGCCCGCGATGACCGACGACGAACCGATATCCAGCCCAAGTGTCGTGCCCATGTTTTCGGGCTGAAGATTGGAGATGGGAGCTGGACGGTGGAAGACCGGAAATACCTCCAGCGAGGGTCTAAACACTGAAAAATTTCATAGGTGAAAAAGAGCCCGGACTTTTCACAGGAGGGAACGGAGAGAACGGAGGCGGAACCGCTAATCCGCACTAATTCACGCTAATCCGGATCGGAGCACTAGCGTCGATTAGCGGAGATTAGTGGTTCCCCTCTCCGTTCCCTCCGTTGCCTCCTGTGCGTCCCGGTTTTCATGCCGCGAATTTGGCTTCGCTCCGTCACGGCTTTCGGCTCAAAAACGAGGAGATGACCTTCGCCGAGATTGCCGCCTCGCTGCCCAAGAACGCCGTCACCACCATCGAGGGCCTGCCCTTCCCCAAGATCGCGTCGGGCAAGGTCCGCGAGATCTTCGATTTCGGCGACGCCCTGCTGCTGGTCGCGACCGACCGGCTCTCGGCCTTCGACGTGATCCTGCCCGACGGCATCCCGGGCAAGGGCGCGATCCTCACCCAGATGAGCCACTGGTGGTTCGCGCAGACGAGCGGGATCATCCGCAACCACCTGCTGCCCGACCAAGCCGGCGAATTCGCGCGGCGTGGGATCACGAGCCGCGATCTCCAGCTGCGCAGCATGATCGTCAAGAAACTGAAGCCGCTCACCATCGAGTGCGTCGCGCGCGGTTACCTCATCGGCAGCGGCTGGAGCTCGTATCAGAAGACCGGCTCCGTTTGCGGCATCAAGCTGCCGTCCGGACTGCGCCAGGCCGACCGCCTGCCCGAGCCAATCTTCACGCCGACGACCAAGGCCCCGAAGGGCCAGCACGACGAGCCGATCGACGACGCGCAGGGGGCCGCCGCCATCGGCGCCGCGCTCTACGCCCAGGTGAAGACCAACAGTCTCGCGCTCTACAAATTCGGTCATGAGCGCGCGAAGCAGGCCGGCATGATCCTCGCCGATACGAAGTTCGAGTTCGGCACCGACGCCGCCGGCGGTCTCTACCTCATCGACGAGGTGCTCACGCCGGACTCGTCGCGCTACTGGCCCGCCGACCAGTACGCGCCCAACCAGTCGCCCCCGAGCTACGACAAGCAATTCGTCCGGGACCATCTCCTCGCGATCAAGTGGAACCAGACCCCGCCCGGCCCGCGCCTGCCGGCCGACGTGATTGAGCGCACGCGGGAGAAATATCTGGCGGCGCTGCGCAACCTGCTCACGTAGCGCGGCGAAGCCGCGCTCTGTGAAGTAACAGGTATCAGGAAGCAGGTACCAAGGTAGTCACCGTCAAGCCAAGGTCCCCGCACTCCACCCTGTTACTTGGTCCCTGATCCCTGTTACTTTTTCTCCCAATGAGATCTATCCGTGACCTGACTCCTGTGACTTGGACGCTGACTGGGTATGCGCCGGAGACGTGGCGCGGCCTCGCCAGCGTGGAACTCGGCGCGCCGAGCGTCGCGGAGGTCGGACCGATGAAGGCCCGCGTGCCGGCGTCAGTGCAGCAGATCCTGCGGGAGCATAATGTCATCCCCGACTGGAACCGGCTGCTCGACAGCCGCGCCAGCGAGTGGGTCGAGAACCGCAACTGGGTTTTCTCCACGAACCTGCCGCGCGCGTGGCTGACCGGCGGGACCGTGCGCCGCCTGCGCTGCGCCGGGCTCGATCATTCCGGCTGGGTCTGCTGCAACGGCCAGCTTGTCGGCCGGTTCGAGAACGGCTTCGTCGAGCATGTCTTCGACCTCTCGGGCGTGCCCGTGGCGGACGAGAACCACCTTTCGATCGTGTTCGACCTGCCGCCGCGGTGGATCGGCCAGTTCGGCTACACCTCGCGTATCAAGGACTGGCGGGCGCGGTTCAACTACACCTGGGACTGGCAGCCGCGCCTCGTGCAGATCGGCGTGTGGGACCACGTGACGGTGGAGGTTTCCGACGGCCCCGAGTTCACCGACTTCCGCTGCCGGACCGGCGCCGACCAGTTCACCGTGTACGGCAACTCGCCCGGCCGCGTGGAGGTGAGGCTGGAGGATGGCGACCGCGTGCTGGTGAAGGAGACGGTCGAGCCCGCGGCGTTGGCCGGCGGGGCGACGTTCGGACCGCTGCGGGTTGACCGGTGGTGGCCGCACAGCGAGGGCCCACAGAAATTGTACCGGTTGAGCTGCCGGCTTTTCGCGGCCGACGGGAAGACCGTCGTGGACGAGTGGATCCGGATGATCGGCTTCAAGGAGATCGAGTGGCGTCCGTGCGAGGGCGCGCCGGCGGGCGCGGACCCGTGGATCTGCGCGATCAACGGGCGGCCGGTGTTCCTGCAGGGCGTGAACTGGACGCCGATCCGGCCGAACTACGCGGACGTGACCCGCGCGGATTACGAGAAGCGGATTAAGGCCTACGTCGAGATGGGCTGCAATGTGCTCCGGGTGTGGGGCGGCGGTTTCCTCGAAAAAGAGGTGTTCTACGAATTGTGTGACCGTCACGGCCTGCTCGTCTGGCAGGAGTTCCCGTTCTCCTCGTCGGGCATCGACAACTGGCCGCCGGAGGATCCGAAGGTGATCGCGGAGGCGCAGCCGATCGTGCGCTCGTACATCACGCGCCGGCAGCATCACGCCTGCCTGCTCCTCTGGTGCGGCGGCAACGAGCTGCAGGGCGGGTTCGACGGCGGCAAGGTCGGCACCGGCGTCCCGACCCCGGCGTCGCATCCGCTGCTCCGCATGATGGCGACGGAAGCGGCGGCGCTCGATCCAGGCCGCCGGTTCCTGCACACCTCACCGGCCGGTCCGCGGTTCAACGCCGACGAGAAGGAATTTGGCCAAGGCCTGCACTGGGAAATCCACGGCCCGTGGCAGGCAGCGCCGGAGAGCTACTGGGCGAAAGACGACGCGCTGTTCCGCAGCGAGGTCGGCGCGCCGGGAGCGAGCCCGGTGGACATCCTGGAGGAGTACTACGGCCCGCGGGCGCTGCTGCCGCTCGACGAGAGCAACCCGCGCTGGCGGCGCTTCGGTTTCTGGATCCAGGCGGAGGCCTTCCAGAAAGCGCATGGCCGGGGACCGCGGGATCTCACGGAGTACGTGACGTGGAGCCAGCAACTGCAGGCCGGGGCGCTGGCGTGCGCGGCGCGCTACAGCAAGCGTCGCTTCCCGCGCTGCGGCGGCTTCATCGTCTGGATGGGCCACGATACGTTCCCGTGTCCCGCGAACACCGCGGTGCTGGACTTCGAGGGACGCTTCAAACCCGCCGCGGAGGCACTGAAGCTGATCTTTAGGACGGATGCAGGAAAGCTGTAGGCGGTAAGCTGTAGGCCTTACGCTGTAGGCACTAGGCGATAGGCTTTGATTCGAGCTTGTTGGCCGAAAAATGGCCCCCTCTCTAGATAGAAGCTTACAGCCTTCAGCTTATCGCTTACCGCCCATCGCCTACTGCTCCTCCGCCTCTTCCACGATGATCTCGGAGCAGGTCGCGGTGGGTTCCATCTGGAGGATGTTCACCCGGAGCTTCTGCGTCTTGATCGGGGTGAACTCGTCGCCGGCCAGCCACATGTCGATGTGGTCGTGCGTCAGCAGGTGCTGCCATGCGTGGCCGTCCCACCAGTCCACCGAGTAGGCCTTGATGCGGATCGGGCGGGTCGATTCCTCGAACTTCAGGCTCTTGATCGTGCGCACCCGGTTGAACGTCAGCTCCAGGCTCGCCTGACTCTGTCCCTCGGGCGCGGACCATTCGGTCTCGGGATCGCTGTCCTGCACGAACGACGCCGAGTGCTTCGCCGCGGGTTCCCGGGTGGCGGAGGCGGTCACGCTCACCTCCGACGGCAGGGTCACGATTGGAAGATCCTCAGCGGAACCATCGAGATCGAGGCGGACCACGGTGACTGGACTCTGCCGGTCCGCCGGTGGCACAGACACCGCGAGTGAGTCGGCCGTCTGCTCAAACGTCGCCTTGCCGCCGCCGAGCACATGTGCGGAGAGCACGTGGCGGTCGAGCGCGGGGAGCACGAGCCGGTCGGCATCCCAGCGCAGCACGTGGAGATAGACGGCCGAACCGCGACGCGTGCTCGCGAGATACGTGGTGGGTTTGTACGGTCCGCCGCGGGTGCCGTAGATGCTCTCGCCGTTCGTCGCGAGCCAGGCGCCGATCTCGCGGAGGCGGTCGGCCTGGCGCGGCTCGAAGGTGCCGTCGGCCATCGGGCCGACATCGAGGAGGAGATTGCCGTCGCCCCCGGCGCAGTAGACGAGGGCGCGGATGAGCTTGGCGCGAGACTTGAGCGCGTCGTTCGGTTTCCACGACCACTGCGTGCCGATCATCATGCAGCTCTCCCAGACGGCGTCGTTGCGGAAGCGGCCGATCCGTTCCTCGGGCGTGAGGTAGTCGCCCGGCACCGCGGCGCGGTTGTTGACCAGCACGTCGGGCTGCAGCGCGCGCAGGAACGGCACGAGCCGCTGGCCCTGCTCGGGCCAGTGCGCGCCAGCCATCGAGTCGAACCATACGCACAGCATCGGGCCGTAGCCGGTCATGAGCTCGGACAGCTGGGCCATCATGTACTGTGTGTAGCCCTCGAGGTCGGTGGTGGGCTTGACCGGCGTGTCCTTCACGCCGAGGTACGGCGCGCTGTACGGGAAGAGCGGGTGGTGCCAGTCAGCGATGCAGTAATACACGCCAAACGGGAGCCCGCCCCGCCGGCACGCGTCGGCCAGCTCGCGCACGATGTCGCGGCGGAACGGCGAGCGCATGATGTTGTAGTCGGTCTGGTGGGTGTCCCAGAGACAGAACCCGTCCATATGTTTTGCCGTGAGCACGATGTACTTCATGCCCGCGGCCTTCGCGAAGCGGACCCATTCGTCGGCATCAAACTTCACCGGGTTGAACCGCTCGTAGAGTCGGTCGTACTCGGCGGCCGGCACCTTGTCGCCGCGCGCCCAGCCCAGCTCGTATCCCGTCAGGGACACCGGACCCCAGTGGAGAAAGAGGCCGTAGCGTAGCTCAGAGAACTTCTTCAGCGACGCGGGCGACGACGGCGGCATGCGCGGGTCGGTCGGGAATGTGATCCCGTGGAATCCGGGCAGCGACTCGTGGACGATCTTCGGGTCGGTCGCGGCCGCGAGGGACAAGGCGCCCGAGATTCCGATCCACCAGAGCAGCGCGCGGGGGTTCATCGGGGAACCAGCATGCGGAGCAGGAGGGCGGGCTCGATGTTTTTTGCGAGGGGCGGTAGGCGGTGGGCGGTAAGCTCTAGGCGGTAGGCTTTAGGCGAGCAGCTGTCAGCCGTCAGCTTTCAGCGGTCGGGGGACGATCAACGTTCGACGCTCAAGTACGAGCGTGAGGCCGACCTGCGACCTTCGACTTGAGTCCTTCGACGCAATAGCGCGCTCAGCGCGTCATTGCATGACGCCGGTCCGCCGGTCGGGCAGCGAGACGCCAGCCTCGGCGCGGCGGAGTTCGCGGCGGAGCCAGTCGAGCGCGGCGTTCACGGCGCGGACTTTCACGGTGGAGCGCGGGCCGGGATAGCTGAGTTTCTTCGACCACACGCCGTGCGGGGCGTGGAGCGCAATGTAGATGGAGCCGACGCGGTTGGCGTTGCCGGCGCCCTCGCTCGCCCCGGCG
Source organism: uncultured Opitutaceae bacterium (assembly GCA_964471615.1). GTDB lineage: Bacteria > Verrucomicrobiota > Verrucomicrobiia > Opitutales > Opitutaceae > Opi-474. The sequence continues at coordinate 24,226 of CAYYGV010000002.1, read as the reverse complement.
AAGCCGGTCACAGCCAAGGCGTAGTCGGCGCCCAGCGTCTCCGCCGCGCCGGTCGCCATCGCGACCGCGGCCTCGGCGCTGACGGCGCCGTGCTGGAGGAGTAGGCACTCCGGGACATCGAGGAGCTGCATCTTCGCGTCGTTCGAGCAACAGACCACGCCGCCGGCGAAAAACTTGCACGCGCCGCACACCTCGGTGAACGCGCCAGCGAGCAGGCCACCGGTGGCGGTCTCGACCACGGCGAGCTTCTTCTCCTGGGAGCGGAGGAGATCGGCGCAGATCTTCGCGAGCGAGTCGTGGCCGTAGCCCATGAAGTCCTCGCCCAGCAGCACGGCACACTCGGCGGCGATGGCCTCGAGCTGGTGGTGCGAGAGCTTGCCGCTCGGGGAACTCACGCGGCAATCGACCTGACCCTGGTGGGCGCAGAACGCGACGCTCAGCGCGTCGCCGTGACGGTCGAAGATCGGCTGGAGGCGGGTTTCCAGCGCGGACTCGCCGATGCCGGCCGTGCGGAACTGGACGTAGGCCTCGCGGTCGAGGAGCAGGCCGAGCTTCGCGAGCCGGGGCAGGATCTGGTCCACGAACATCGGCTGCAGCTCGTTCGGGGGCCCGGGGAGCATGCAGAGCACCTTGCCATCCTGCTCCACCCAGAGCCCGGGCGCGGTGCCGTTCGGGTTCGGGATAACTTCGCCGCGCTCAAAACGGTAGGCCTGCTTGAGATTGTTGGGGGTCATCTTCCGGCCAAATGCCGCGAAGCGCTCCTCGATCGCCTTCTCGATCGCCGGATCGAACACGAGCTTCTGGCCGAGCATCTCGGCGATGACCTCGCGCGTGCGATCGTCGCAGGTCGGACCCAGCCCGCCGGTCGTGATCACCACGTCGGCCCGCGCCCAGCTCTCGCGGAACTGGCGGGCGATGGCGTCGGCGTCGTCCGTGACCGTCACGTTCCGGTCCAGCAACACCCCTCGTCGGCCCAGCTGGGCACCGATAAAGGTCAGGTGGCCGTTGGCCGTGAGACCGAGCAGCAGTTCGTCGCCGAGCGTGACGAGTTCGTAACGCTTGGAGGCGACGGCAGCAGGTGAGGTGGAGGGCGAAACCATAACTTAGGCAGAAGACCTTAGGGAGAATTAGGGAAAATGCCAGTCGGGGAACGGAGGGAGGGTGGGCTGTAGGCGGTAAGCAGTAGGCGGTAGGCGGTAAGCAGTAAGCAGCAGGCTGTAGGCGGGTAAGCGGTAGGGTTTGGGCGGATGGCGGTAGCTTGCTCCAATGGGCCGGACGTTGAAAGCTGGCCACCGTCCGCCGCCTACCGCTTTCAGCTTAAAGCTTACAGCCTACAGCCTAGCTCCATCCGCCCCATGTCCGACACTTCGCCAACCCTCAAAGAAAAGGTCCGTCGCCTGCCGGACCGGCCGGGGGTGTATTTGATGAAGGACCGGCTGGGACGCATCATATATGTCGGCAAGGCGAAGAGCCTGAAGAAGCGCGTGTCGTCGTATTTCCAGCGGGGCCGGGTCCGGACGATCTCCCAGCCGAAGATCCGGGCCCTGATCGAGATGATCGCGGACCTCGATACGATCGAGGTGAAGTCGGAGCCCGAGGCGCTGCTGCTGGAGGGCAAGCTGATCAAGCAGTGGCGGCCGCGGTACAACACCGACTTCACGGACGACAAGCGCTTCCTGCTGGTGCGCGTCGACCTCAACGAGGAACTGCCGCGGTTCCGGCTGACGCGCATGAAGAAAGAGGACCGCTCCCGCTACTTCGGCCCGTTCGCCCACAGCGGGCTGCTGCGGAAGACGCTCGCGCAGATGCGGCGGCAGTTCGGGATCCTGCTCGGCGACGGCACGCCGCAGCGGCTGGAGGACGGGCGGTGGCGGCTGTACGACGACGTGCGGCAGGAGCTCTACGGCGCCAGCACGGTCGTCTCGGCCGAGGACTACCGGAAGCGCGTCGAGGACGCGTGCGCGTTCCTCGAGGGCAAATCGCGCGAGTGGCTCGCCACGCTGCGCGAGGAGATGGCCGCGGCCGCGGCGAGCCAGGCCTTTGAGAAGGCGGCGGAACTCCGCGATGTGGTCTTCGCGCTGGAAAAAACCCTGGCCAAGACCCGCACGTTCGAGCGACTCGACCCGACGCGGCCGGCCGGGGACGCCGAGGCGCTGCAGGCGCTGGGCGAGGCGCTGCATCTTGCGGCGCCGCCGCGCACGATGGAGTGCTTCGACATCTCGCACATCTCCGGGACGTTTGTCGTGGCCTCGATGGTGCACTTCGCCGACGGACGTCCGGACAAGGACCATTACCGTCGCTTCCAGATCAAGAGCTTCATCGGCAACGACGACTTCCGCGCGATGGAGGAGGTCGTGGGCCGCCGGTACCGTCGCCTCGCCGAGGAGGGCAAACCCTTCCCGGATCTCGTTGTGATCGACGGCGGCCGCGGCCAGATCGGCGCGGCGCTCAAGGCGTTCCTCGGGCTCGACGTAATGCCGCCGGCGATCATCGGCCTGGCGAAGAAACACGAGACAGTGATCTTCCCCGACGAGCGTCCGCCGCTGAACCTGCCGTTGAATCATCCGGCGCTGAACCTCCTGCAGCGGCTGCGCGACGAGGCGCATCGGTTCGCGAACACCTACAACGCCGACCTCCGGTCGAAGAAGATCCGCGAGAGCGTGCTGGACGATTTTCCGGGACTCGGCCCGGTGCGTCGCGCCGCGCTGTTGGGGCATTTTGGTTCGATCGACCGCCTGCGCGCGGCGACGGAGGCCGAGATCGCGGAGGCGCCGGGCTTCGGCCCGAAGTTCGCGGCCGACCTGCATGCCTTCCTCCATCGCGAGGAGGAACCGCCGCAGCAGTTGGGTTAGCACTGGCGACGTCGGGGAGAATCGATCCGTTTTTTCACAGGAGGGAACGGAGAGAACGGAGGTGTCTGGCGGGGGCTTGGGATGCTGATGGGCCCGCTTGTTGGACTGAGGTGTGTTTACCACGGATTACATGGATTTGGGCGGATGAGACGGACGAGGCCCCGCGGACAGCGCACCGACTGGCGTCGCCGCGCAGTCCGCGAGGCGGGTTCGAGGGGACCCGGCACCTGATCGTCTCCCAGGCCCGAACGGACCTAGTGATGCGCGCAGCGCAACGCGACGGTCCGTGAGGACTCCTCCGTCTCATCCGTCAAAATCCGCGAAATCCGTGGTCAAAAACCACCCCAGCCGAACCACCAGACCCAGCAGCACCCCCACCACCATCGCCCGTCACCTCCGTTCCCTCCGTTACCTCCTGTGAGACGATCGAACCGGTTTTCTTTCGCTGTGCATTCCTTGGCGTCACGCTCGCCTCTTGCCACGCGGAAGGCAGGACTGTTGGGTTCAGGTCTCGTCGCCTCATGAAGATCTCCCGCCTGGTAATGCTCGGCCTGGGTCTCGCCGCCCTGGTTCGCGCCGACATCACGCTCGCGCCGCTGTTCGTGGATCATGCGATCCTCCAGCGCGACCACGCCCTGCCCGTCTGGGGCCGGGGCGAGCCCGGCGAGCATGTGGTCGTGACCTTCAAGGGCCAGTCCATCGGCGCCACGACGGGCGCGGATGGCCGCTGGATCGTCTACCTCGACCCGGTCCCGGCGTCCGCCGAGCCGGCGGAACTGGTCGTGGCCGGAAAGAACACCTTGAAGGTTTCCGATATCCTGGTCGGCGAGGTCTGGCTCGTCGGCGGCCAGTCGAACATGGAGTGGGACGTCCAGCGGTCCATCAACGGTGACCACGAGGTCGCCACGGCGAACTACCCGCTGCTGCGGCACATCAAGGTCGACCACACCATCGCGGACGACGGCCCGGTCGAAACCACGAAGACCTCGGGCTGGCAGACGGCGACGCCCGCGACCGCCGGAAAGTTCTCCGCGATCGGCTATTTCTTCGGGCGCGACCTGGTGAAGAAACTCCAGATCCCGATCGGCATCGTGAACAGCACCTGGGGCGGCACGCCGGTCGAGTCGTGGATGCCCGGACCGATCCTGCGGAAAGCGGCGGTGTGGCCGTCGGTGAACGCGCGCTGGCAGAAAAACCTCGCGGAGTCGGAGGAACGCAAGGCGCACTGGCCCGCCGAGTACGAGGCGTGGAAGAAGGCCGACGAGGCGGCGAAAGCGGCCAAGCAGAAAAACCCCGTGCCCCCGCCGCGGCCGAATCTCGGGCCAGGCTCGCCATACGCGCTCAGCGTCTTGTTCAACGGCATGATCGCCCCGCTGCAGCCCTACGCGCTGCGCGGCTTCCTCTGGTACCAGGGCGAGGGCAACTGGCCGTATCCCTCGGAATACGCCGAGCTGTTTCCCGCAATGATCCGCTCGTGGCGCGCTGGCTGGGGTCAGGGCGACACACCGTTCTATTTTGTCCAGCTGGCCGCTTGGGAGGTCGACGAGCCCACGCACCGGGCCTGGGCGTGGCTGCGCGAGTCGCAGACCAAGGCGCTGGCGCTGCCAGCGACCGGCATGGTGACGGCCATCGACATCGGCGATCCCAAGGACATCCACCCACGCAACAAGCAGGAGGTAGCCCGCCGGCTCGCCCTGATCGCGAAGAACCGGATCTACGGCATCGCGAGCGACTATGAGGGACCGGAGTTCGACAGCGCGACGCGCGAGGGTCATGCGATGCGCATCCGGTTCCGTCACGCCGGCGGCGGACTCATCTCGTACGACAAGCCCGTGCAATCGCTCGAGCTCGCCGGCGCCGACAAAGTCTTCCATCCGGCCACCGCCAAGATCGACCGCGGCACACTGCTCGTGACTTCACCCGCCGTAAAGGAGCCCGTCGCCGTGCGCTACGCTTGGAGCAACGCGCCCGTCGCGAATCTGTACAACGGCGCCGGGTTGCCGTGCCTGCCGTTCAGGAGCGATGGCTTCTGACCGGGTAGTTAGCAGCTAGTAGATGGTAGCTAGCATGCCGGAATTCAGGATTCGAAATCCGAGGTAGCGGATTGAAGCCTGAATTCCGGAATCCGAAATCCGAAATCCGGATTCCGGATTCCGGAATCTTCCAGAGGGCCTAGCGGCTCACGGGAGCTCGTAGATCTCGACCAGCGCGGTGCCGTCGGTGGTCGTGGCACTCTCGACCTGGGCGGTGTAGGAGCCCGGCGGGAGGACGACGATGACGGCGGCATCAAGGCTGCCTGAGGCGAAGGCGGAGGCACCCGCCTGCGTGTTCGCCAGAGCAATCTCGGCGGCGCTCACGGCGGGATAGCTGGAGTTCGCCGTGTAGGGCGTGCCCCAGTTGTCGTTCATCGCGATCAGCGCGCCGTTCTTATCGAAGACCTTGAGGACCGGGTCGGTCATGTAGCCCGAGACCCCGTAGCCGCCCAGCGTCGGGCCGACGCCGCGGATCAGGATCCGCTTCGAGGCGGCGCCGTTCACCACGAAGCCGCCGACCATGACGTTCAGGCCGGAGTTGGCGGTGGAGCGGGCCGAGAGATTGACCAGACGCGGGGCGCTCGACGACGAGCTGGTGCCGGTGTCGTAGACCTCGGCGAGGGCGATGCCGCCCATGCCGTTCACGTCGCTGATCGCGACGGTGTACTGGCCCGGGGCGAGCGTCACGAGCATGGCGGCGTCCGTGCTGCCCACGGTGAGCGGGAAGGCGCCGACCTGGTTGAACACCTGCATGAGCGCGGAAGTGCCGCCCCAGCCGGTGTTCTCGCTCAGGAGCGCGCCGGCGGCGTTGTAGAGCTGCATGCGCGGGTTCGTGATCGCGGAGGTGATGCCGTAGCCGGCGAGGGCCGGGCCGATGGCGCGGAGCAGCACGGTCTGCGGCGTGGTGCCGCTGATCACGAGGCCCGCGATGAGCGGGTCGGTCGGACGGACCGGCGCGCGCGCCGAGATGTTGACGAAGCGGACGACACTGCCGCCGCCGCTCGTGGCGTTGACGACGATCGTGAGCGTCTGGGTCGCGGTGCCCGCGGAATTGGCGGCGGTCAGGGCGACGTTGAAGACGCCGGTCTGCGTCGGGGTGCCCGAGATGATGCCCGTGGTCGGGTCGATCGTCAGGCCGGCCGGGAGACCCGTGGCGCTGAAGGTCGCGCCGGAGACGTTCGTCGTGACGCCGAAGAAGAAGCTGCTGCCGTTGGTAGCCGCGGCGGAGGAGGCGCTCACGATCTGCGGGAGGGCCGACGAGTAGAATTGGCGGACCGCCTCGACGAGACCGTACGAGGCGTACTGCGAGGTGAGCGTCAGGCCGTGGGCCCGGACGAAGAGGTTGGAGCCCGTGTAGAGCGACTGGCCGGCGAGCTGCCAGGTGTCGGTCGTGCCGACGCGCGTGGCGTTGCCAAGGACGCTCCAGGAGCGGCCGTCGGTGGACTGCTCGAAGGTGACGCCCACGAGGGCGGGACCGGAACCGCCGCGGGTCCAGGTGATCGTCGAGAAATTGCCGCTGACATCGATCGACTGGCTGGCCGGCGCCGTCATCGCGATGCGGGCGAGGCCATAGCGGGTGCGACCGCCGACGGAGGTGAAGCTGCCGCCGAGGAGGACCTTGCCGCCGGCCTGGACGGTGAGGGCGGTGACCGCGGCGTTCGGGGCCGGGTTGTAGCTGGTCTCGACCGCGCCGGCGCTGGTGAGGCGCGCGAGGTAGCTGATGGCCGAGCCGCCGATGGAGGTGAAGGCGCCACCCACGAGGATCCGGCCGTCCGACTGGACGACGATCGCGTTGACGTTGCCGTTCGGCGTCGGGTTGAAGGAACTGTCGCGGGAGCCGTCGGCATTGAGCCGGACCAGCGCAGACGGAGCGGCGCCGCCGACCAGGACCTTGCCATCGGGCTGGAGCGCGATGGCGTTGACTGTGCCGAGGCCGGACGGGTTGAAGGTGCCGTCGAGCGTGCCGTCGGCGTTGAGGCGCATCAGCGTGCCGCGGGCGGAACCGGCGTAGCCGACAGCCGCGCCGCCGAGGAGGACCTTGCCGTCGGGCTGGAGCACGAGCGCGGTGGGACCGGTGACGGACGGGTTGGCGCTGAAGGTCGCGTCGATGGTGCCGTCGAGCATGACCTGAGCGATGCCGGCGCGGGCGACCCCGGCGATGGTCGAGTACGAGCCGGCGATGAGCACGCGGTTATCCGGGCGTGAAATGATCGAGTAGACCGGGCCGTTGGGGTTCGGGGCGAACGAGGCGGAGGCCGAGCCGCCAGAGTTGAGCAGCGCGACATTCTTCAGCTGCACGCCGCCGATCTGGTCGAAGCTGCCGCCGACGAGGATCGAGCCCACGGGCTCGACCGCGGTGAGCGTGCCGCCGGCGAGGATCGTGCCGTCGGCCAGGGCGACCACGGTGGAGACGCTGGCGTTCGGCTCGGGATCGAAACCGTTGTCGAGCGTGCCGTCGGTGTTGACGCGGGCGAGGAAGGCGCGAGTGAGCGGCGTGACGACGCCCGGCGGCTGGAACGCGGTGAACAGGCCGGCGAGCAGGATCTTGCCATCAGCCTGCTTGGAGAGGCTGTTGACCGGGTTGTTCGGGTTCGGGTTGAAACTGTCGTCGAGCGTGCCGTCCGCATTGACCCGGGCCAGGTTGTTGCGGGTCGTGATGTAGCTCGCGCCGTTCGGCTGCACGAAGGCGAAATTGCCGCCAAACACGATCTTGCCGTCGGACTGCACGACCAGCGAGTAGACCGTGCCGCTCGCGGACGGATCAAAGGTCTTGTCCGCGGTGTTGTCAGCCTTCACGCGCGCGATGTGCAGCCGGTTCAGCACCGACGTGGAGGTCGGGCTCTCGAGAACCGTCGTGAACGAACCGCCGATGACGAGACTGCCGTCGTCCTGCATGGCCATCGCGTAGATGGTGCTGTTCGGGTTGACGCCGAAGCTGTTGTCGAACGTGCCGTCCGACTTCACGCGGGCGAGGTAGTTGATCGAGTTCGCCGTGGTCGCGCCGTTCGGCTGCAGGCTGGTGAAGGATCCGCCGAGGATGATTTTGCCGTCGGACTGCACGAGGACGGTGTAAACCTGGGAGTTGGCCGTCGGGTTGAAGGCCGTGTCGAGCGTGCCGTCGGCATTGATGCGGGCGACATACTGGCGGGAGGTGCCGCCGACATTCAGGAAGGTGCCGCCGATGACGATCTTGCCGTCGGACTGCAGGGCGATCGAGTTGACCGTGTTGTCGACGACCGGGTTGAAGGACGCGTCGAGCGAACCGTCGGCGTTGAGTCGGATCAGGTTCGCGCTCACCCGATTGGTGGTGTCGGTCACGGAGCCGCCGAGGAGGAGTTTGCCGTCCGGCTGCTGCACGATGACGTTGACCTGACCGCCAATCTGCGCGGCCGCCGGCAGGGCGCTGCGGAGGGTGCCGTTGTTGTTCAGCCAGGCGAGACCGGAGAGCTGGGTGCCCTGCGAGCCGCCGCTGATGCGGGACGAGACCGAGTAGACCGTGCCGGTCGGGTTCGGATTGAAATACGCGTCCGGCACGCTCTCCGCCTCAAAGCGGGCGAGGTTGTTGCTGGACGAGCCGCCAAAGGTCGCGAACTGGCCGCCCACGAGGATGCGGGTGTCGGCCTGGATCGTGATCGAGTTGACCACGGCGCCCGTCGGACCGCCGGCGCTCGGGTTGTACGAGGTGTCGACCGTGTTGTCGGCGTTCAACCGCGCGAGCTGGTTGCGGGTCACCGTCGACTGGCCAATCGGGGTCAACGTCTTGAACGCGCCGCCGACGAGAATCTTGCCGTCACTCTGCAACGCGAGGGCGATGACCTGATTGCCGAAATTCTCGGCGATGCCGGCGTTGAAGGTGGAGTCGATCTTGCCCGTCGAATCGACGCGCGCGAGGTAGATGCGCGAGGTGCTGTTCGTGTCGGAGTTCGGCGTCAGCGAGGTGAACAGGCCGCCGATCAGGATCTTGCCGTCGGACTGGACGGCCACAGCGCGAACGACGTCGCTCGTGCTGGGGTCGAAGGCCGCGTCCACCGTGCCGTCGGTGTTGATGCGCGCCACGCCGCGGCGGAAGCTCGTGGTGGTCTTGGTGGTGGTCGTCGTGCCGTCCGCGTTCTTCGTGGTGGTCTCGACGATCGGCGCGTTGACCGGCTGGAGGAAGGTGAACGAGCCGCCGATGACGATCTTGCCGTCGGACTGCAGGGCGATCGAGTTGACCTGCGCGTTGGCGTTCGGGCTGTAGGTGGCGTCGAGCTTACCGTCGGTGTCGATGCGCACGATGTTCGCCCGAGCGCCAGTGGCGAGGCTGAGGAAGCTGCCGCCCGCGATGAGCTTGCCGTCGCTCTGGATCACCATCGCCAGGACCGGGCCGCCGGCCTGCGGGTCCCACGCGCTGTCAAGCGAACCGTCGGCGTTGAGCCGCGCGATGCGACTGCGGGCGATCTGCACCGCGGAGCCGTTGGGCCGCACCGTCTGGAAATAACCGCCGATGATGACTTTTCCGTCGGACTGCACCGCGATCGCGTTGACCGAGTTGTCCGGGTTGGGCTCGAACGACGGATCCACGGAGCCGTCAGTGTTGAGCCGCGCGAGGTGCTGCTTCACGGTGCCCTTGACGGTCGTGAAGTAGCCGCCGACGAGAATCTTGCCGTCACCCTGCACGGCCAGCGACGTGACCGTGCCGTTGAGGTTCGGGTCGAACGACGTGTCGAGCGAGCCGTCAGTGTTGAGCCGCGCGAGGAAGTTGCGGGTGACGCCGCCGATGCTGGTGAACGAGCCGCCGACGAGCGCCTTGCCGTCGGACTGGAGGCGGAGGACGAGCACGCGGCCGTTGGTGTCGGGATTGAACTCCGAGTCGAGGGTGCCGTTGGAGTTGACGCGAGCGAGACCGTTGCGGGTGGTCGGGGCCGAGGCGCCGTTGGGCTGCAGCTGCGTGAAATTGCCGCCGATCAGGACCGAGCCGTCGGACTGCTCAGCCAGCGCGAAGACCGTGTAGTTGGCGTTCGGGTCGAACGTGCCGTCGATGTAGCCATTGACGGTGAGGCGTGCCACGTAGCCGCGGCGGAGGCCGGAGACGGAGGAGAAGGTGCCGCCGATCAGCACGCCGCCGTTGTTCTGCAGCACCAGCGACATGACGTTGCCGTTGACGGTCGCGGCATAGCCGGTGTCGAGCGAACCATCGGTGTTGAAGCGCGCGATATGGCCGACGGTGGTCGCGGCGCCGGCGTTGTTGGCCGCGACGGACGTGAAGTAACCCACGGCGATCGCCTTGCCATCGGGCGTGACGGCGACCTTGGTGACGCCGTTGTTCAGGTTCGGGTCGTAGGTGGCGTCGAGCGAGCCGTCCGCGTTGAGGCGGGCCATGGCATTGCGCGTGGTGGCGCTCGCGGCGCCGTTCGGCTGCAGCTTGGTGAAGCCGCCGCCGATGATGATCCGGCCGTCGGCCTGCAGCGCGATGGAGAGGACGACGCGGTCGGGATTCGGATTGAAGCTCGTGTCGAGGGTGCCATCGGCGTTCAGGCGCGCGAGGCGGTTGCGGGTCGTGGCAGTGGCCGCGCCGTTGGGCTGCACCGAAGTGAACGTGCCGCCGACGAGAATCTTGCCGTCGGGCTGCAGCGCGACGGCCTCGACGCCGGGGGCTAGGGCGCCGCCGAAATTGGGATTGAAGCTCGTGTCGACCGTGCCGTCGGCGTTCAGGCGCGCGAGGTTGTTGCGCGTGACCGTGGACGCGGCGCCGTTGGGCTTGAGGGTCGAAAAATAGCCGCCGATCAGGATCTTGCCGTCGGGCTGGACCACGATGCTGGTGATCTTGCCGTTGACGTTCGGGTCGAAGGTCGGATCCACCGAGGCGTCGATGTTCACGCGGGCCAGGTTGCTGCGCGAATAGCCGCCGACATTGTCAAAGGTGCCGCCAACGAGGATTTTCCCGTCCGCCTGGGTGGCCAGGGCAAACGTGGTGCCGTTGACGTTGGGATCGAAGCCGTCCGCCGCCGAGGGGGTGTTGGTCTGGGCGTTCAGGGCGGACTGCGAAATCGCCAGAAAGGCGAGACCGGCCACCAAGCCCAGAAGACCCCGGAGGGCGCGGAAAGACGAGACTATGAACATGAGAGGAAGCAAGTTGTAGAAAGAAAATCTATCGGGCAAGAGCGGTCTGGAAGGCCCGAAATTCGAGGGGCTTGGGCCGTTAGTCTCGACCGACTGGGGGAGGTTCCGGGTAATTGCTCACAACCCTCCGGCCCACGCTGACCTGCGCAAGGCAAATCCCGGCGGATTCGAGGCGGTTTTTCGGGCTCAGAATCACGGTTTTTTGGCTCAAAATCGCCCGGTTTTAGCCGGTTTTGCGTTCAACTCCGGCCCTCTTTCCGCCGCGGATGCGGAGACATCCCGCCGCGAACCGCCTAAGATTCCCGGCACTTTCCCGTTTGATTGGGCACACAATTCTCCGTCCCACCATGAAATCACCCCTCGCCCTGCTCGGCGTCCTCGCCGTCACCACCCTCGCCTCCGCGGCGCCGATCCCGGTCAATTCGACCATCAGCGCCGTGACGGTCTACACCGACCGCGCCGTCGTCACCCGCACCGGCACCATCAACCTGCCGGAAGGCACCACCGAACTCGTTTTCGCCAACCTGCCCCAGTCGCTCAACGAGCGCTCGCTGCAGGTCAGCGGCCGCGGCACCGCCCAGGCCCAGATCCTCGATGTGAGCGCCCGGCAGACGTTCGTCGACTTCACGCCCAACGCCCGTGTCAAGGAACTCGAGGACACGCTCCGCGGCCTGAGCAAGCAGATGCGCGGCCTCGATGATCGCACCGCCGTGCTGCAGGCGCAGACCACCATGCTCGACCGGATGGAGGCCGCGCTGTTCGCCCCGCCCACCAAGGACGTCCCACGGCCTGACCTCAACCAGTTCACCAGCTCGCTCACGTATCTGTCCGAGCAAAAGACCAAGATCATCGGCGAAAAGACCGCCCTCGAGGAGCAGCGCGAGGACCTGCAGAACAAGATCAACACCACCCAGAATCAGCTCAACGAACTCCAGGGCGCCGGCGGCAAGGCCTACAAGACCGTCACGGTGCGCGTCGCTTCCACCCAGCCTGGTTCGCTCGACGTGGCTGTTTCCTACACCGTACCCGGCGCCAGCTGGGCGCCCAACTACGACGCCCGCGTCCTCAGCAGCGAGCGCGCCGTCGCGCTCAGCTACTTCGGCCTCGTCCGCCAGAGCACCGGCGAAGACTGGAAGGATGTCGCCCTCACCCTCTCGACCGCGCGGCCCAACCTCGGCGGCGCCGCCCCGACCATGAATCCGTGGAGCCTGGATGTGTTCAATGCGATCGCGCTACGCGAGGACAAGATCGCCCTCTCGGCATTTCAGGTAAGCAGTAAGCGTGAAAAATCCGCCGCCCCGGCCAACGCCGCCGACATGCAGCGGTTCACCACCAACGTCACCGGCGCCGCCATGCCTCCGCCGGAACAGGACGCCGAGCTCGCCCAGGCCGCGATCGAGGCCGGCACCACCAGCGCGTCGTTCAAGATCGCCTCGCCCTCCAGCATCGCGAGCGACAACGCGCCGCAGAAGGTCCCGGTCGCGACGTTCAAGCTCAAGGCCAACCCCGAGTACCTGACGGTGCCGCGCCAGCTCGCCGCGGCGTTCCTGACGACCAAGGTGGTCAACACCTCGGAATTCCCGCTGCTCACCGGCGCGATGAACGTCTTCCTCGACGGTACCTTCGTGGCCACGAGCAACCTCCGCACGGTGATGTCGGGCGAGAAGTTCGACCTGGCGCTCGGCGCCGACGAGGGCATCAGCGTGAAGCACAAGCGCCTCAACAAATTCACCGAGGACACCGGCCTCACCGGCTCCGGCAAGCGGATCACCTACGAGTATCTCATCACGATCCAGAACAACAAGCGGACCACCGAGCGGGTGAATGTCACCGACCAGCTCCCGGTCTCGCGCAATGAGAAGATCGTCGTGAAGCAGATCCAGCCCGACTCCGGCGAACTCAAGCCGACGCCCGAGGGCTACCTCAAGTGGACGCTCGACCTGAAGCCCGGCGAGAAGCGCGAGCTCACGGTGAAGTTCATCGTCGACTACCCGAAGGATGTCGACGTGACCGGTCTCGAGTGAGGGACGAAAAGAAAAAGCCGCGGCGCTGACCGGCGCCGCGGCTTGACTGTACAGGAGCGAACCACCCGGCTCGCTCAGAAGTGGTAGTTCACACCGACGGAGTAGGTCTGCCGGTCCTTGAAGTGGCTGACGGCATCATACTCCCAGCCCACCGACGCGCTCCACTGGCGGTTCACGCGGTAGGTGGCCTTCACGCCATAATCAAACTCGCTGCGGTTGAAACCGGTCGCGCGGACGAAGTTGATGTAGGGCGTGAGCGCAAACGCCGGGGCGACGGCAAACTCAACACCGGTGCCCAGCGTGTACGCGAACGAGCTGTCCGAGGCGCCGAGCCCGCGCTGCCATTCCCAGCCGGCCAGCGCCTGCACGAACGGCCGGCCCCACTCCAGCTTGGTGTAGGCCACCACGCCAGCGTTGAGGTCCTGGGCCGTGAGACGGATCGGATCCGCGCTCGCCCGCGCCCAGCTGTAGCCGAGGCGGAAGTCGTAGCCGGCCTGGAGCGGCTGGTTGAACTCGACCGCCACGCCGCGCAGGGCGCTGGGCGGGCCGTCGTCGAGGTCCGTGTAGCGGAATGTCACCGCCGTGTAGCCCGAGCCCAGCAGGCCCGCGCTGTTTTCCACCACCGGCGCCGGGGCGCCCGCGGTCTCGACGGTCGACTGGGCCGACGCGGTCATGACGAGGCCGAGCGAAGCCGCCGCAGCCAGGATAAGGTACTTTGGTCTGTATGTATCGTTCATTGGTTTGGTCCTTTTTTGCTTTCACTGCGCCAGAGTGCTGGACCAGGGCGCAGAGCCCGTTTGACCGCAGGAATCCGCAGAGTTCCGCAGGAATTTTTTCGCCAAAGTTTTCTCACACCACGGAACTTTCGCGCGCATTTGTTGACGCGCGCTGCTTGCGAATCTCCGGCACCGTCCTATCTGTTCTTCCGATGAAACTCCGCCCCTTCCTCGCAATCATGGCCCTCTCCTCCCTCCTCACTGCCTTTGCCCGCGGCGAACCTCTCAAGGTCGGCGACGCCGCTCCCGCCGTTTCCGCCGTCACCGATACCGGTGCCACGCTCGCGCTCGCGGACGTGTACGCGAAACAGGCCTACACGCTGGTTTATTTCTACCCGAAGGCCGACACGCCCGGCTGCACCAAGCAGGGTTGCTCACTGCGCGACGGCTATGAGGCGCTCACGAAGCAGGGCGTCGCGGTGATCGGCGTGAGCCGGGACGACGTCGCGGCGCAGAAGGCCTTCAAGGAAAAGTACCACCTGCCGTTCACCCTGCTCGCGGATGTCGACGGCTCCGTGGTCCGGGCCTTCGGCGTGCCGACGTACGCGGTGGTCGGCTACGCGCACCGGCAGGCCTACCTGATCAAGGACGGCAAGATTATCTACACCGACTACAACGGCACGACCGACAAGCAGGCCGAGGCCATCCTGCAGGTGCTGGCCACCCAGCGCTGAGCCGGAGGCGCGCGAAATCGGTTAAGTTCAGTTCGCCGCGAGTTTGACGCGGAGCGCCTGGCGCAGGTCCGCCGTCTGCCAGTACGACTCGAGCACCTTGGTGTAGACGGGCGTAATCATGCCCAGCATGAGACGTCCGCCGACATTCTTGAATCCCACCTTGCGGAACGGGCGGTCGCTGAAGTCCTGGCTCTGGACGGCAACCTCGCCGAGTTTACGCTGCTCGGCCAGCTCCGCCAGCGCCCGAGAACGGTCGCCGTAGAGGTTCATCGTCGCGATGGGATTGAGAAACAGGGCGCTCACGAAGTTGAGCGGATGACGCAGCCAAGCCGGGGAATGCTGGGTCTGAACCACGAAATCGCCCAGCTTCAGTCGCAGCAGTTGCGGCGCGAACAGCACGTACTCCGTCATCAGAAGCCGCCGCGCCATCGGACCGGAGTCATCCCGGCCCAGCGCGGCCTCCAAGCGGCTCTTGTTGGCGGCGGACAGCGGGGTTTTCTGCATCACGACCGCGAGCGTCTCGAGGTCCATGCGCTCCACCACGACAGCGATCATCGTGCGCACCAGCGTGCGCGAGGACCGCTGCAGCCGACGACTGATTCCCAACTGCTGGGCCAGAAGCGCGATGGCGTCCTCGCCGTCGCCATCCAAGGCCAGCAGCGTGGCTTTCGCGCAGGTGAGCTTCGACAGTGAGCGCCAGACGCCGAACGTGATGAGATTGGCGGAATAGTCCGACGGCGTCAGGTCGCCAATCCGATCGAATTTCGCCAACTCGTCCTGCCACCGCCGCTGCGGGGCCAGCGCCTCCCATTCGTGCTCGATCTTCGCCCGGTTGGCCGTGACGTACGCCAGCCACTTCTCCGGATTGTGTGGAGTCTCGAGCACCAGGAACTGCGCCTTCCGCCCATAGAACGCCTTTGCCTCGGCGCTGGGCGTCAACTTCGAGTACTGCATGAGCACGGCGAAGCTCTCCTCCGCTCCCGGGAACGCCGGCGAAAATTCCTCAATTGTGACCGGCTGCCGCACCGCCGGGTCATCCCATGCGAGCCAGACCAGCACCGGGACGATCAGCACGGTTCCCGCCAAGAGGACGGGCCAGGTCAGCCAGCGGCGGCGCGCGGCCCAGATCGTCAGTCCGAGCGGCAGAAAGAGCATGACCAACACCGCCACGGCCACCGCGACCCGCGGCCCGTGGCTGCCCATCTGAATCACCTGCTGGAGCGCCTCGTAGAAGGCAGGAAGCGCACCGATCATGAACAGGATGCTGATCGCGGTGAGCGACAGCGAGAGGCCGATGCAGAGCAAGGAACGCAGCAGCCGGAGCGGGAGCGGTTCGACGGCCGGATTGGCGGGGTTCGGGTTCATGGGGTAGAGGCGATAGAAATCCGCGAGCTTGGCTCATCCCTCCCACACCGCGTCGGCGGCTTCAGGGGTTTCCTTGGTCCAAGGGAGGCCACGGGCCGACTTCCTACGCCAAGACGCCGGACAGGGAAACCCAAATCCCGCTAGAGTTCGTCGTCTGGTGAGCTCGGCAGCAGCGAAGCGGTGGGATCGTGGCGCACGCGCCCGAGCCATTCGGCAATGAGCGGCGAGGCCGCGGTTGCTTCCGCTGGCCACGGCGCGGCAACGAGGTCGATCACCCGCAGCCCGCCGTCGGTGCAGCGCACGAAGTTGCGGGCGTGCAGGTCCGCCACGAGCCAGGGACGTTCGCGGGCGAAGTACAGCCGCGGATGGTCGCGGTTCGCGCGCAGGAAACGCGACGGGATCGGAATCAGACCCGCGGGCAGCACGCCGGAGACATCGTCGCCCTGAGGCAGCGGTTCGCCGAGCGCCTGCTTCGCCACGAGGATGCCCTCCGGCGTGACGGCCACCACTTCCGTGGCCATGCCGCCCAGCGCCTCGATCAGCATGAGTTTCTCGAGCAGGCCGCGGTAGTCGCCCAGCCGGGCCTCGGCCTGCAGTGCGGCCTCCTCGCCGGCCCGGAAACCGAACACGCTGCCGATGCGCTTCTCCTCGCGCGGCAGGTAGAACTTGTAAACCGACCCGTCGGCTTCGGCCGCGAAGGCCCACGCCTCCACCCCGCCGCCGATCCGGCGCAGGAGCGGGTTGGCCTCCTCGAGCGGGTTTTCCGCCTCCGCGGGAAACCCGAAGTCGTCGAGCAGGTGCAGCGGCAGAAGCTGCCGCCAAGCGCGGATCGCGTCACCCAGCGCGGCCCACTCGCCGCCGGCCGCCTCGAGCAGGCTTACTTCGTCTTCCGCGAGGAGGACGAGATCGCGGTCCGAATCTGCGCGGACACCGCATTCTTCTGCCGCCGCGCCGAGGCGAGCGAGCGCTTCCAGTCGTCGCTCGTGATCGTGTTGAAGAGCGGCTCGGTCGGCCGGGCCCGGGAGGGCGCGGCCTTGGATGCGGGTGTCTTTTCCGGTGAAGGCATCGTGCATGAATCCGCCGCCGCCGAACTTCGGGGGTCAAGGCCCGAAAAGCAACGGGTGTTTTCGTCGCCTCAATCCTCGGCCACCGGCGGAGGCACCGGCACGCGCGCGATCAGCACCTTGTCCACCCGGCGGCGATCCATGTCCATCACCTCGAACTTCCAGCCGTTCCACGTGAAATAGTCCCCGGCCGCCGGGATCCGGCCGAACTGCGTCATCACGAAACCCCCGACGGTCTGGTACTCGGCGTCGTGCTCCTGCGGCAGGTCCGTCTGGATCTCCAGCAGGTGCTTCAACTCACCGGTTGCCAGCGTCGCGTCCACCAGCAGCGAGCCGTCCTCCCGCCGCTTCACCTCGGGCTGGTTCCGGTGACCCTGGCTCGGCAGGTCGCCCACGATCGCCTCCAGCACGTCGATGAGCGTCACCAGGCCCTGCACCGCGCCGAACTCGTCCGTCACCACCGCGATGTGCTTGCCCGTCTTCTTGAACTGCTCGAGCAGCTGGATCGAGGTCTGCGTCGCCGGCACCGACAGCGGCGGCACCAGCAGGTTCTTCAGCGTCGTCGGCAGGCCGATCGCCGAGTGCGCCCACAGCGCCTTCACCGCCACCATGCCGACGATCTGGTCGCGGTTGGTCTGGTAGACCGGGAAATAGGAGTGGCCGCTCGTCACGATCTTCCGCCAGTTCACCTCCTCGGAGTCGTCGAGGTTGAGGAAGATGATCTTCGGCCGCGGGGTCATGATCGCCGTCACCGGCAGCTGGTCGAGCGCCAGCACGCCCTCCACCATCTCCTTCTCGGCGCGCTGGAACACGCCGGCGTGGAGCCCTTGCTCGATCAGCGCGCGGACCTCGTCCTCGCCCACCGCCTCAGCGACCGGCCGCGTGCGCAGGCGGATCAGCCGAGTCACACCATCGGTCGCCAGCTCCAGCACCCGCAGGAACGGCGCGGCGAGCCACGCGAGCGACCGCATCGAACCACCGAAGATTGACGCGACCTTCTCCGGGTGCGCGCGGCCGATGCGCTTCGGCACCAGCTCGCCGAACAGCAGCATGAATCCAGTCAGCCCGAGCGTCACCACCACGAAACCCAGCGGCACCGCCACCGGCTGGAGCGCCGGGATCCGCGCGAGCGCGAGCGCCACCTGGCCGCCAGCCTGCGCGCCACCCAGCACACCGGCGATCATCCCGGACAGGGTCATCCAAAACTGCACCAGCGCGAGAAACCGGGTCGGGTGCTCGGCCAGCTCCAGCGCCCGCGAGGCGCCGAGGTTGTTCTTGGCCGCCAGCTCGCGCAGCCGCGCCTTCCGGGCGGACACCACCGCGGTCTCGGTCATCGCCAGCAGGCCATTGCCGAGCACCAGGACCAGGAGGATGGCGAGTTCGAGCGGGACGCTAAGCATGGACGGCCCGAAGGTTGGGGGCCTGTCCGGGCGACGCAATCCCCATCGCCCGCCCCGCGCGCAGGCTTGCCCGAAACCTCCCGCCGCCTTTCAGTCGGGCCTCTCCCCGTCCCCAACATGCGTTCCGGAATCCTCGCAGGCGGCAACTGGCTCATCGACCACGTCAAGGTCATCGACACCTGGCCCGCCCAGGACAGCCTCGCCAACATCCTCAGCCGCTCGCTCGGCAACGGCGGCGGCCCGTACAACGTGCTGAAGGACCTGGCCCGCATGCGGGCGCCCTTCCCGCTCGCGGGCATCGGGCTCCTCGGCGACGACGCCGACGGCCGGCGCATCCTTGAGGACTGCCGGGCGCACGGCATCGACACCGCACAGCTGCACGTCACCGCCGAGCGGCCCACGAGCTACACCGACGTGATGTCCGTGCGCGACACGGGCCACCGCACCTATTTTCACGACCGCGGCACCAACGCGCTGCTCGCGCCCGCGCACTTCGATTTCCAGCGGACGAATGCGAAGGTCTTCCATTTCGCGTACCTCCTGCTCCTCGACCTGCTCGACGCCGCCGGGACCGACGGGCGGCCGCGGGCCGCCGAGGTGCTGCACCGGGCGCGGGCCGCCGGGCTGCGCACCACGCTCGACTGCGTGAGCACCGACGCGCAGCGCCAGCGCGCCATCGTCGCGCCGGTCCTGCCTGAGGTGGATCTGCTGTTCATCAACGACTATGAGGCGGAGGCCGTGACCGGCATCACCATGGGTCGCGGTGAACAGCTCAACCGCGGGGCGGTCGAGCGCGCCGCCCGCGCCCTCCTCGACCTCGGCGTCCACGAGTGGGCCCTGATCCACTTCCCCGAGGGCGCCTGCGCCGCCTCCAAGCGCGGCGAGCTTCTCTGGCAGGGCAGCGTGCGCATGCCGTCCTCCGCCATCGCCGGCACCGCCGGCGCCGGCGACGCCTTCGCGGCCGGCGTGCTTTACGGCTACCATGAGGACTGGCCGATGGCGCGCTGCCTCGAGGTCGGCGTCTGCACCGCCGCCGCCTCGCTGCGCCATCCCACGACGTCGGACTCGGTCGCGCCGGTCGACGAATGCCTCGCCCTCGGCCGCACCCACGGCTTCCGGGCTTAGCGTTTCTTCACCACCAAGGGCACGAAGCCCACGAAGCTCGGGCTCTCTCTTCGCGGTCCTAGCGGTCTTAGCGGTCCACCAAGACTGCGGATCGAAAGGATTTACCGCCAAGCGCGCCAAGATCGCGAAGTCCGGAGGCGATCCGACCTTCGTGGGCTTCGTGCCCTTCGTGGCAAAATCCAACCCCGCGCCTAGCCGAGCCGCTTGAGCCGGTCGGCGACGTCGGCCCGCAGGCGGTCGACCGTCGCGAGCGCGAAGTCCGCCACGCTGAGCCGGTCGTCCGTCACGAGCGGGGTGAGGTCGATGGCCCAGGCGATGGAGGTGAACCGATCCGTGGCGTGCGAGGTGTGGAAGGTGGCGTTGGCCTGGCGGCGCCCGAGGGCCGCGATGTCGTAGCTCTTGCCACCGGCGACCTGGGAGTCGAACACGCGGATCAGCGGCACCGCCAACTCCGGAAGCGCGCTGCAGTCGAGCGGGACCTTCTCGGCGTCGCCCAGCCAGTCGAGTCCGCGCCAGGCTTCGACGCCGAGCACGCGGCGCGGCCGCCGGTCAGGCAGCAGGGCCCGCATCGCCTCCACGCAGCGCAGCAGCACCGCCACGTGCGTGTCGTGCTTGTCCATCGGCTGGTGCAGGTAGACCACCTCGGGCCGGCAGCCGCCGAAGATCGCGGCGAGGTCCGCCATCACGCCGGGATGACCCGGCCGCTTCACGTCGGCGCTCGGGTGCGCCAGCTGGAGCTGGAGATTGTAGCGGCCGAGGCGTGCCGCGGCCCGCTGCTCCTCGCGCCGCACCGCCCGCATCTGCTCGTCCGTGTGGTTCGCGTAACGGCCCGCCCGCGGCGAACCGGCGCCATTCGTCACGACCACGCCGGTGAAATGGCGGTCGCCGCGACCGTAGCACTCCGTGACGCCGGGGTAGGCGTTGATCTCAATGTCGTCCTGGTGCGCAATCACGCACAGGTGCGTCGTGCGCGCCAGCGCCGCCGCGGGATCGAGGGCGGACTCCCCGGGCACGTAGATGTCGGCGTCGGGATGCGAGAGCTTCATCGGCGGGCGAACACTTCCTGCACGATCGCGGCCATCTCGTCGCGAGCCGCCTCGATGCTGGCCACGAGCGCGAACTGGGTCCGGCACCGCTCGAGGTTGTGGCGCGGGTGCTTGATCTTGTAGTACACGTCGCCCTGCAGGTAGTCGGTGAGGAATCGGATGCCGTTCTCGTAGGTCATCAGCTGGCCGGAAAACCCGAGGTGGGCGCGCTCGGTGGCGTTGAGCACCGACCCGACGGGCGAACCGAGGTAGCCTTCCACCAGCGCCCGGAAATACGGCAGCTGGACGCGCATGTTCGCCGGGTTCGGGTCGTCCTCGAAGGTCGAGCTCGCGGAGGTGCGCACCATCTCGCCGAAGTCGTACAGCGGCAGGCCCGGCATGATCGTGTCGAGGTCGATCACCGCGACGGTGCGGCCGGTGACGTCGTCGAGCATGACGTTGTTGATCTTGGTGTCGTTGTGCGTGACCCGCTCGGAAATCTCCCCGCGGGCCTGCAGCGCCAGCAGGCGGTCGGCGTCCGCCTCGTGCGCGAAGGCGAAGTCGATCTCCGCCCGCACCTCGGACACCCGGCCCGCGGTGTTTTCCTTCACGGCCCGCCGCAGGTTTTCGAACCGGCTGCGCGTGTGGTGGAAGTTGGGAATGGTCTCGTGCAGCCGCCCGCCCGGCAGGTCGGCCAGCTGCGCCTGGAACGCGCCGAACGCCCGGGCGGCCTCGCGGGCCTGGTCGGCGTTCGTCACGCGGTCCACCGTGTGCGCCCCGGTGATGAAGTCGTAGACGCGCCAGTACCCGCCGCTGGCGTCCTGCACCCACGCCCGGCCGTCGCGCGTCGGCACCAGCGTCAGGGCCCGGCGCGCCGCGGCCTCACCCTCGGCGACGCGGACCTTGGCGGCGACGTGCGCGGTGACGCGCTGCACGTTCTCCATCAGTCCCGGCACGTGCTTGAAGATGCGGTGGTTAACCTTCTGGAAGATGTAGCGGCGCCCGTCGGCCCCGGCCGTGCGCACGAGGTAGGTCTCGTTGATGTGCCCGCTGCCGTAGGGCTCGGCGGCGGCGACGGGGCCGGCCAGCGGGAAGGCGGCGCAGATCTGGGGGAAGTCGGGGGGAACCGGCGAGGAACTCATGCGGTGGGCGCAATTTCAACGCTGACCGGGCGGCCCGGCGCGAGCGTTTTCTCCGCGCGCCACTCCCACGTACCGTGGCCGGTGAGAGTCAGGCGCTTCAGCCGCAGGCGGCCGCCGAGGCACGTGAGCGTGACCTTGGTGCGCCGGCGCGTGGGCGCCTGCTCCATCACGCCCCAGGCGGATCCGATCGACCAGAACCAGCGCACGCGCCGCGGGCTGGCGGCGAACGCGAGGGCGCCGGTGAGCGCCGAGTAGTGGAATCCGGTCAGCGCCGGGATCAGGCCCCAGCTGTTCATCGCCCGGGCGTAGTGGTGCCCGCACTCCGCCTCGTCGAAGGGGTTGCGCTTGCGCCCGTCGTACCGCGCCCGGATGTCGCGGACGACCTTGAGCGCGTCCCGCACCATGCCCTCCTGCGCGAGGTGCAGCGCGACACAGTACTCGAAGCCCGTCATGACCTCCGTGTAGTACGGAAACGGCCGCGCCGGCCGGCGGCCGCGCGGGTACGAGGCCATGAGCAGCGCGGTCTCGTCGCCGAGCACGTAGCTGCGCATGTGGTTGAAGTGGGACTCGAAGCCGTGGCGCCGGTTGTGCGCCAGCACGGCGCGCAGGGCCTCCCGCTGGTGCACCGGGTCGAGCAGGTGGCCCAGTCCCTCGAAATGCGCGTTCACCTGTCCGGCCAGCTGGTCGATCAGGCAGCCGGCCCCGAGCTGGTAGTCCGGGTCTGTGGGGTTCTTTCCGCCCATGCCGATGACCAGGCCGGGGTGCACCGTGCTCCAGTCCGTGACCGGCCGGATCTCGTGCTCGTAGTAGTCGCCGTTGAACAGGTTCGCGTCCACCCACGCCCGCCCGCGCTCGAACAGGCCGCGGCACTTGGCGGCGAACTCGGTCTCGCCCAGCGCCCCGGCCATTTCCTCCATCGCGCGCAACGCCCCGAGGTACCACGAGGCCATCTGCGGGTTCGGGCCGAAATACTCCACGTCCATCGTGTTGTGCTGCACGCCCTCCATCACGCCGTCCTGGTCCGCGTCCCAGCCACCCGGCCGCCAGGCGAATTCCAGCGCGGCCCGCGCCCGCGGCCAGAGGGCCCGCAGCCAGGCGGTGTCGCCGGACAGGCGCCATTCGCGGTGCAGTTTCAGCACGCAGCCCATCTGCCCGTCGGCCGCCGCATAGAGCTGGCCGGCCGCGGGGCGAAGCGGCAGCGGCACGCGGAAGCTCATGAGGCCGTCCGCCTGCATCGCGTACTCCGAGAATTCCGTCTCCCGCATCGAGCGCGCCAGCTCCGGGAACAGGTGGGCGGTTGCGTGCTCGTAGTTCCAGACGTGGGTGCAGTTGCCATGGCAGCTGCCGTGGCGGTCGAAGCATCCCTCCCAGCCGAAGAACCGGCCGTCCGCCGTGCGGAAGCAGGTCTGCGACCGCAGGGTCGAGAGGTTAAAAAGCGCCGCCTCGCGGACCTCGGCCGGCAGGTCGCTGTCGGTCACGCCGCGCACAAATGCCACGGTGTCCCGCTCCAGCGCCGGCCACGCCTTCGCCGCCTGCACGGCCGCCGCCCAGGCGTCGGCGAAGGGCTGCGCGTAGTGGTTGCCCACGATCACCGGCTGGTGCGTCGGACCGTAGCCCCAGTTTTCCCGGTTCGGAAAATGCCAGGCCAGCACGAACTCCACCGACCGCTCGGCCATCGGCGGCACCTCCACCTCGACCGCGAGCGCGGCGTTCGGCGTGTCGGTCTTCGCCGTGCGCGCGTCGAGCCGGCCGTCGGCCGAGAAGTCGTCCCAGAAATCCAGCAGCGCGTCGTTCCAGCTGAAGTCGGCCCACGCCGTGCGGTGGGTCACGCCCCGGCGCGCCGTGGTCGCGAGGGCCATCGTCCCCCACGCCGGATGCGTGCCAGGCACGCCCGCCGAGTCCAGCATCACGCCGCGCAGGCCGCCGGCCTCGCGCCAGGTGTTGCGGTTGCCGGCTGCGCCGGCCGGGAAGTACTTCCCGCGAAATTCGTCGAGGCGAACCGTGAAGCCGTCCACGCCGACGAAGTTCGGCAGCGCCGCCGCCACCGCGGCGCTCACGGGCGCACGAGCGCGGTTGCGCAGCACGACGCGCACGAGCGCGACCGGCAGGCTGCTGCGGGCGGTGTCGCCCGGGACCAGCGGATTGAAGACCTGCAAGACCGCCTGCACCGGCACCGCCTCGTCCGCGAGGTCGAGCTGCGCCAGTGGATAAGCCGTGCGGAATGAGCAGCGGCGGAAGCGCGGCAGCCCGGCCTGGCGCGCGGCCGACCCCTCCTCGCCCTCCCACTCGCCGACCGGCAGCGGGCCCTCGAGCAGGCGAGTCACCGCCGCCTCACCCCGGCGCGCCGCCCGGACTGCGAAAAACGCCGAGGCGCCGCCCTGGCCCGTCGGCGTGAAGCCCTTCGCGGGACGGTTCATCAATTCCCAATGGCGCCACGCGCCCCAGCCGCAGAAGGAAACCGTCCCGGTGCCGATCCCGCCCACCGGAAGCGCGACCTTGGCCAGGTGCTCGCCGCTGTAGGTGCGCAAAACCGGCCAGGGGGCGGTGGGAACTTTCGCGGGCATGGGTGGGGCGGCCGGATCCGGACTCTCGGCCGATGACAGGGCCCGCCCGGTCCGCGGTCAAAACAGTTTCGCGGGATATTTTC
>CAYYGV010000001.1:0-120680 GCA_964471615.1 uncultured Opitutaceae bacterium | reverse complement strand
GAGGAGAACGCCTGCGCGCCAGCCCACTCGTTTTGGAGCGTGCCGAGGAAGTTGACGATCTGACCGACGGCGGAGTGAAAATGTTTGGGCGGGCCGGCCTCGACCTTGCCGGGCACGCCGTTGAGCCCCTCGATCAGGAGGGTGCGCAGCGACCAGCCGGCGCAGTAGCCGGAGAGCATGTCGAGGTCGTGGATGTGGATGTCGCCGTTGCGGTGGGCGGCGCCGGCCTCGGGCGGATAGATGTGGCTGAGCCAGTAGTTGGCGGTGACCTTGCCCGAGACGTTGAGGATCAGCCCGCCGAGGCTGTAGCCTTGATTGGCGTTGGCGTTCACGCGCCAGTCCTGGCGATGGAGGTATTCGTTGATGGACGATTCCACGTCCACTTGGGTGCGCTGCTCGGCACGGGCGGCTTTGCGCTTCTCGCGGTAGGCGATGAACGCCCTGGCCGTGGAGAGGTGTCCGGCTTGGAGCAGACTCAATTCGACCTCGTCCTGAATTTGCTCAATGCCGATAGTCTCGCCCTCGGCTCGGGCGAGCAAGCGACCGGTGACCTCCGCCGCCAGTTTGACGGCAACCGTTTCATCGAAGCTGCGGGCGGCGAGACCGGCCCGCGCGATGGCTTGGCGGATCTTGCCCTCGTCGAACGGGACGAGTCGCCCGTCACGTTTTACAATTGTCACGGCGGGCATACCTCCGGCCGGGGTCAGGTCAATAGGTTGGGGTCTCATCCGGGCATGACCACAATGGGTTGTGGTGGCGTCTGCAATGGCAGGATGGCCAGACCTTGATCTAGATCAAGCTTTGGCCAGTTTCCGCGCCTCGGTTCACGCCGGTTCGCGGCGTGCGGTAACCTCCCACAAACCCACAATCCCAGAACAGGCGAAGCCTGCCTCCGGGCTGCCGATGCGCACGGCTTCAGGCCATCGGCGAAACGGGTCCGACAATACGGCTCGACCAGTCCTCGATCACGCCGCTCGCGAGCCGTCTTTCGATCAGCTTGCGCCAACCGGGCACCAGCGGAAGCGTGAGCGCGGCGGACAGCGATTCGTGGTCCAAAATCTGGTCGTAGAGCATTTCGATGAGACGGTGCAGCGACCAATCCGGATGAGACCGATGCACGAGTGAAATCGAGTCACCAGCCGAAATCTCCCCTGTCTCCAAAACACGGAAATACCATCCGGTGCGCCGGCTCGCCTGGACTCGGCGCGCCATGTCGGGGACGCCAAACCGGTCGTTCAGCTTCCAGCAAGGCTGTCGTGCCTGCGATATTTCAAACAGGACGCTCCCGACCCGCAGGCGGTCGCCCAGACAAAGGTTGCGTTCGGTGACTCCGGCAGTGTTCAGGTTTTCGCCGAACGATCCCGGTGAGCGGAGTATCGGCATGGCGCCGAGGTCTGCACGCCAGTTCCCGTAGTGCTCCGATGCATAGACATGGACTGCCTTGTCGGGACCGCCGTGCACCCGCCGATCGCCTTGTTCATCCCCGTCGATCCCCTGCGGTCCGACCTGCACGGCGCCGGCAACCGGCCGTTTGTCGATGGCGCTGAAAGAGCCCGGTCTCGTGAAAGGAACGGCCCGTCCCACGAGCACCGCCCGGACAATGCCGATCACCCCCGACTGTGCCCTTGGTTCGCTTCGGTCACTCATTCTCGGACGACGACGGCCGATTCCGGTTGGTTGCGGGTTGTCATGATCGCCTGTTCCAACTGCGGTTCAAGGTGTGCGGCATCGGCCGGATCGAAATCCACATGCTTCAGCTTGCGCACGGCCATCCGGGAAAGATCCCAATGCAAGGTCGGCGCCAGGCCGTGGCGCGCCAAGGTGTGTTTCCCGCATTGCAGGGGACAGCCGTCGAGCATCACGATCGCGCGCCCCGATTTCGCCAGCCGGACCAAGGGTTTCACATCGCCCCCGAGGCCGACGATGCACGACATCTCCGCGCGGCCAGCTCGATCCATGCGCAAGGCGAGGTGATTGGTCAGTTGCGCCGCGCTTGAACAGCCCGAACAGGCGTAGATGAGCGGGAGCGCCGGACTTGTGGGGCTTGGCAGCCCCGCTTCCCGCGGGGACTGCTGTGTCTCCGCCAAAAGGGGCGACGCCAGTGCGGCGCCAGGAAATGACTGCGCGAGCTTCTCCATGATGAGAGAAAGTCAGTCGGCTGGCGCCTCCGCCACGAGTCGCGGGAATATCCAGCGCTGCTCCCGATATATCTGCGCGTGCAGCAGGGACTGGAGTTGATCAAGCGCACGACGCATCTGATTCCAAGCGGGTGGTCCAGCCTCCTGTGCATAGCGATTCGCCGCCTCCCGAGAAAGCGCGGACAATGTTTCCTCGAAGCGCATATGCTCGCTTCGCGCGCGATTCGCGGCGCGCACCATCGCTACTCGCATCCGTGCCGTCTTCCAACGTGCCCGTGACAACGAATTCCACAATCGCGCCTCCCATTTCAGATGGCGGGCCACGGAAATGCTAAACTGATCCAGTCGTTCGACGAACGCCGCGTCCTTCGGATCGGTCGTGTTGCGCAATACATCGGCGCGCACACACAAAGCTGCCAGTTCCGCCTTCAGTTGGCGGTGATGCCGCCGCTCCCAATGATGGCAGAGGTCCGCCAATTCCATCAGTTCCGGCACATCTTCCGGAGATTCTTCCTCGTCTCCGAGAAGTTGGAGGAGCCGGAACGTCGTGAGCGGATCCAGCGCCCGTTCGCCGCACAGCTCTGCGAGATGGCGCACGCCGTCGCTGGGCCGAATCCCAAGAAGCGCGAGAACCCGGCGCTGAGCCCGGCTATCGAGGGCCAGCTCGTCGAGCGGCAGGCATACGGAAACCCCGGAATTCACGGAGAGACATTGTCTCCATTCCGGAGCGGCGCGCCTTGAGCTAGGTCAAGG
Organism: uncultured Opitutaceae bacterium; assembly: GCA_964471615.1. Taxonomy (GTDB): domain Bacteria; phylum Verrucomicrobiota; class Verrucomicrobiia; order Opitutales; family Opitutaceae; genus Opi-474. Next base: position 117,789 of record CAYYGV010000001.1, on the reverse strand, counting down.
TCGCGCAAGATTGCGCTCTACCGGGAGATTTGTGCCGAGCGCTGCTCCGTCCGAGGGCAGTCGGCACATGGCTTTCCGGGGATTTTTCGCTCGCAACGGGCAAAGGTCTGCAACCGATGACCAGTCAGTTTCAGTCCCGCCTTCACGGTAATTGCATTGGCATACCAGGAAAGGAAGGGGGCGGGCACTTTGACAATTAGCCCGCAGTCCTCGACGACGATCTCCGCCGAGGGAACTTCGCCCGGGGTCTGACGGGAAAAGCGCTGGGGACCTTCACCGACATCCGTCTTACGGAGCAATCCGGCCCCGCAGAGTTGCGGGAGAGCGCGATACACGGTTGCCCGAGAAACTCTGGGGTGAAATGCTTGGGCTGCCGCCGCGATTTCATCCGCAGTGAGATAACCCTGCATCGCCAAGACCGCTCGCAGGATGGCGATCCGGGATTCCGTGACCGCCCAACGCAAGCGCTCGCACCAGCCCCAGAGTTCGTTCTCATCGGGGCTTGGCGGCAACACGGTTCTACGCAAAGGCATGATTAATAGCGATTTTCTATCTTGGACGAAGCGCGGCAGGCAACGGTAATCTATAGCTGAGGGGAAATATGGCTCAGCCTACAAGTAGTTTCAACCGTCCAGGAATGCCGTCCAGAACGATCCGACCGCTGCCGATACCGTGGGCGAGCAGACCTCGCGCAACCGCGTCCTGCAATTGGCGCTCGATTGTTTGGCGCAGCGGCCGTGCACCCAAGTGGGGATGAAACCCCTCCCGGATCAGAAACTCCAACGCTTCCCGCGAAACCTCCAAATCGAATCCTCCGGCCCGAAGTCTCCCGACTTCGGCCGCAAGATGCAGCTCGGCGATCTCTCGTTGCACATCCGGCGTTAGTCGGGAAAAGACGAGCTTGTCCGGGATGCGGGCCAAGATTTCTGGCCGCAATGCCTCGGCAACACGGCGCAGAACAGCTTGCTCGACGCTCGTCGGACTTGACCGCGCCATCCGCATCGCTTCTGCAGCACCGAGGTTCGATGTGTAGGCGATATAGTCGTCGACGAAGGATACGACTTCGCCGGTGGCGAGGGTTAGTCGGCCGGGCTCGAGCATCTGGATGAAAAGATCGAACACCTTGGGGTGGGCTTTCTCCAGTTCGTCGAAGAGCCATACTCTTGGCGAAGGCGCGCGGGCCGCCCGGCCGATCGCGCCGCCATCGGAAGCGTCGGCACCCAGCAATCGCTCAACTGCATCCTCTCGCTGATATTCGGAAAGATCGAAGCGACGCACGCAATCGTCGCCGAACAGATGCCGGGCCGCCAGGAGGACCAATTCGGTTTTTCCGGTGCCCGTGGGACCAACTGCCAGCAGAACACCTTTCGGCCGATCTCTGCGGGCCAGCCCCAACTCACCACGAACAAATACAGCCGCAGCTCGGTCAAGCACATGATCCTGCCCGCGCAGATGGGCACGAAAGTATCCTTCCAGGCTACGCAGACGATTCATGCGCTCAACGTCGGGCATGTTTCTTCGGTTTTGAAGGCACGGTGCGTGGACGACGGGGAAAATCCTTGAGGAAGCCGTTCACCGCCGCGACCCACGTGTCGGGTTTTGGCGCTGCGCGCAGAATCGCCCGCACCACATAGGCGCGGTTGGCAGAAATTTCCTTAGCCGCCAGTTCAGTGACCACGCGGTCCAGTTTTTCGATCAAGCGGGAAGGGAGATCCACGGTCGGGATGCCTGCCACATTGTCGGCTTCCCGAGGGCCGGCCTTGGCCGAGTAGTCCCGATGCATGAGCACGGCGGCGGCGAACATTTCCGTTTCCGTCGTTAATTCGATCAGAGCACGAAGGACTGTTCCCCGGCGGACGGCAGCGCCGAGGCGGCGCAATTCGACGGTCTGCTGATTCAGCGCCGTCATGTCGGCGGGATAAAATGAAAAGCTCACCTTGATGGGTGTGGTGGACTCAGCGGGCATGTGATACCCATAAACCCATAGGAAACGATTTGACAAGGCTGTATTTTTCCTATGGGTTTATGGGTAGATGATGCAATCTTCCACTTTTCTCCCCACCAACCTTCCGGTGCCTGTTCTCGCGCAGATTCAGCAACTCAAGGACGGCTTTGGCCTAGCACTGGCCGTCCTGTTCATGTTCGGGTTTTTCTGGGGGGTTATCAAAATCTGGTCCGGGGCCAATGCCATCAGCAAGGGAGACCCCGACGGCAAAGCCGGCATCGTCGCCGGCATCATCATCGCGGCGGCAGCGACCATAATGGCCGCGCTCTTTACGATCTTCGGGCTGCAGGACGCCGTCATCACGCCCCGCTTCTGAACATGACCGAGCTGCGCTACACGGAGACCAACGCTGCTGACGACTCGTCAGGGCGTGCGTTCGGATTGGACGGCAACCTTTATCTGCCGGTCCTCTTCAGCGTCGTGGGTGCGCTTGCCCTCTTCGCGATCCTAAGTTTTCTATTGCACGTAAATTATACGGTATCCGGTGGCATCGTAGCCACTCCCCTGGCCGTGGTGTTGGCGTGGGTGATGTTGCTCAAGCAAGGCAAACCTGCCGGTTACGACCGGGACCTGGTTGAGCATTGGCTGGGCGGCGGCGACTTCACCCGTGCGACGGGTGAACAAGGGAGGCTCGTGGAATGAAACCTCACGTCAAAGCCCCCAACGGCATCTTTTGCGACGGGGTAATTCTTTATGGGTTTCCAGAACGCGGGGCCATCGCTTCGAAGGGCTTCTGGATCGAGCCACCGGACGTTCGAGGATGCACCTTCGCCAAGCTAAATGCCCTACAGGACCAGGTGCGGGCTTTGCTGGCGCTGGCGACACCGGGACGGCGGCTCCAAATCCAGTGGTCCTGCGATTCCGACTATCGTCGTGAGCTACTGGCCTACCACGCCGCCACGCAGGCGACGCTCCACCCGGCGGTCCGGGCCGCCCGGAACGAACGTTTCACTCGTTACTGGACGCGGATGCAGGCGCGAACGCTCCGACGGGAGCGACTGGCGGTGTTTCTGTCGGTGGAAATCACGCGCTACTCCGGGAATCTGCAGCTCCCAGGCGGACTACGCGCTCATTACGGAGCAATCCTTGGGGAACTCACCGGGCAGTTTGCCGATTTCTCGGATACGCTGCGCACCATCTTCCACGGCGAGGCTGCAATCCGCCCAATGGACGACGACGACCATTGCAGGTTGGTGCGTGAATTCCTGAATCCAACTCTGGGTGGGTGGTCCGAGCATGCACCCGCCGGCTGTGATCCTCATGCCACGATCCAAGAGCAATGCTGGCTTGGTGAAGGCGTCGGACAAGCCGATGGCGGCTTCTATCTCGACGGGCACTACCACGCCATCCTGACGCTGGATCGCTGGCCCCAGCGCACGCGTCCGGGAATCATCACTCATCTGACCGGCCTGCCCTTCCTTGATTATCGGATCACGGTCAACGTAACGCCAGGGCTGGCGCGGGGCGAAATCAAACGCGAGGAACAGGCCATCGAACGGCTCGTCGGTGAGTATGCAGACCGCAGACGGCACTCCCTCGTCGTTGCGCTCCGCAAGAAGGAACGGAAAGTCGAAAATCTGGCCGGTGGTTTCGTGCGGCCGTTCGACGTCACCTACGTCATCCGGCTCTGGGCACAAACGCACGAGGGGCTTCGGGAGAAAGTCGCCGCAATGCAGGCGGCGATCCATGCGATGGACGGCGCACAGTATTTCGAGTGCGCGGTGCCGACCACGGCGAAAAAGCTCTTCTTCGCGACGTGGCCAGGATGGACGCATTCCTCTTACCGGCATCGCAACCGCTACGCGGAGGACAACTATCTCGCGGATCTGCTGCCCTTCTCGGCCACGTTCACGGGGGCGCTGGATTGTGCGGAGGCGATCTACGACGGCAGTCATCGCAACCTTGTCGGCATAAGCACCGAGACCCGCGGTTCGCCGCAACACGCGGTGCTTCTCGGGATGACCGGTGCCGGCAAGTCGGCCTCGATGCACGACCTGCTTCTTCAGACCGGTGCGTTCTTCGACTACACCGTCATCATCGAGGAAGGACTGTCTTACCGGCCGTTCACCGAGGCGTTGGGTGAGACGCCGATCATCGTCCATCCCGACGCGGCTCTCACGATCAACTATCTGGACACACAAGGACTGCCGCTGTCGCAGCTCCATTTGGCCAGCGCGGTCGCGCTCCTTTCGCGCATGGTGGGTCTGCCTGAGAGCGAGGAGCAGCTCGCGCTTCGTTCCGCCCAGCTCACTCAATACCTGCATCAGCTCTACCACGACGCCCATGCCGATTGGGCACAGAAGCATCCGGACCGCGCTCGCGAAGCGTGCCGGCTGGCGTGCGCGGTGCATCGGTGGCGGCAGCGCATGCCGGTTGGAACGACGCCACTCGATGCGTTCGCCGAACTGAGGGACCGGCGCGCTGGCGGGGACGGTGAAGCTACCGATTTCGTTCAACGCATCGGTGAAGCCGAGTTGACCGCCTTTGCTCATGATTCGGCAACCTCGCGGCTCGTGGCGCAGATCGCGTGTGCCATGTTCGGTCCGGAGGACCATCCGACCCACGGGGCACTGGTCGATTTGCTGTCGTATGCGCGTATCCCGGAGCACCCGAAGGCGGAAATCGACCGGCTCGCGACGCTTCTACGGGCTTGGAGCATCGACGGAGCCTACGGTCAGATGTTCGACGGAGTGACGAATGTCTCGCTCCAGCGAAAGGTCGCTCACTTCGAGCTGGGTTTTGTGCCGGAGCAAGCCGTCGAATTGAAGGCGGCCACCGGATTGCTGATTTCCGGCTTCGCTCGTCAGCACATCCTCGCGCTGCCGCGAGCCACGCGGAAGCGAATCATCTTCGAGGAGGTCGCGCGCTTTCTCGATGTGCCAGGCGGCGAGAAGATCGTCGCCGAGAGCTACGCCCAGCTTCGCAAGTTCAACTGCTGGGCGGTGAGCATCGTGCAGCAATACGCGCGATTCAAAACATCGCGCGTGCGCCCCGCCGTAATCGGCAATGCCAAGCAGTTTTTCCTGATGCGCCAGTCGGACCGCGGCGACCTTGCCGACCTGGGGGCCGATCTCGGCCTGCCAGAAAGCGCCATCGAAGTGATCCAGCGCTATCCGCTTCCCGAGCAGCTCCCGGACAACGGCCGCTACTCGTCGCTCTGTTACTTCGCTCCCACCGCGCAACCACCGCAATGCGGCACGCTGCGCCACATCGAACCCGCCAAGGAGAAATCCCATGCTCTGCCGTCTCCCGCTGCTTAGTTGCCTGCTCGTCCTTGCGAGCGGCTGCACCTCCGCACCGCGCGGTGCCAATCGTGTCGTGCCCGATCCGGCCGCGGAGGCCGCCCGCGCGCGGTATCGCGCGATCCAGGCCGCGCAAAAGCCTGCGCCGGTTTCCACCGACTACGAGGTCGTCCCGCTGGAGCGCCCTGAGCGCACCGAGGACGGCATCATCCGCAACGCTACCACGGACTACGTCCGCATCCTCCGCATCCCATGAAGAAATACGCTCTCATCTTTGTTCTCTTCGCTCCGGCCGTATTCGGCCAGTGGATCGTCAACGATCCGGTCAACACCGCTGTCAATATTGGCATTCAGTCCGCACAGGCGGCCAATCATTTGGAAGTTCTCCGCCAGTGGGCTGCGCAACTGGAGGGCCTGAATCGACAGATTCGCCAGCTCGAGGACCAACTCGCCGAGCAACGCCGTATTCGTGAAGTAATCGGCGACCCTTCGCTGGCTGGCTCCCAGATGGTCATCGACAAGCTGGCTCCTGATGATCTGGCCCGCACCTACGGCGAGACATTGCGGACGGTGCGACGACTGGCCGATGCGACCGCTTCGCTCCGCCGCACGGCCGAGGGAATCTACGGCGAACTGGAGGACCGCACCGCGCTCAAACAGTCGTTCACGCGTCAGACGGCAACGTATCGCCGCTACGCCGCAGTGGATCAGCAAGCCGAGAACGCAGCCCGCGTCTTCGACGAGACGACGACACGCCAAACCGAATTGCAGAGCGACCTCGCCGGCACACTGGCCGCGCTGAAGTCCGCCACTACTCAGGCTGAGGTCGATAAGTTCAACGCGAAGATCGCTGCGCTCAACGGACAACTCGCCATGATCGCCGCGCAGCGGCGGGACGAGGCGGACAAGCTCCAGGCCCAGCAAATCCAGAACGAAAATCAAGCCGCCAAGGAGCGGCAGGATCTGCTGGAGAAACAGATCGCGGAGGAGCGCCAGTCGCTCGGCCTCGTCAACGACTGGCAGCGCAGTCTCCGAATCGCCCCCAGCGCCTATACCCGCCCATGAAGCGAATGACCGCACTCCTCGTCATCATTCTGGTCGTGCTGTTCCTCGGCGGTTGGATGCTCCGCCGCGAAATCCGGCGCGCCCCGCTCATGCCGCCCGAATACGGCCATGAGGCGCAGCCCATGAATGCCTGGCAATCGGGTATCAAGATCGACCGTCGAACGGACTACACCAAGGGCGGCAAGACCGATCCTCTGATGGAAAAGCTCCGTCAGGAGGAGCTGCGTCAAAAGCCGCAGGAGGGACGCAACTGATGGAGAACTTCGCTCCAGGTCTGCGTGAAGCGATCATCGGCCTGACCGATTCGCTGCGTTTCATCGTCTTCTTCATCGGCGTCGTGGGGCTCATGCTGCAAGTGCAGCGGGCTCGCGCCGAGATGGAGAGCCTAGTGCGGCCTATCGTCCGGTGCGTGCTGGTCGTCGGGATGATCGCTACCCTGCCGCACTGGTTCGGGTTCACGGAGAAGATATTCCTGAACGTGGCGGACGTGGTGAACGAGCGCTACACCGAACATCCCATGCAGGCGGCAACCCTGCTGCGGGACAGTGTCACGGAGAATCCGAATGAATTCAGTCTCCGCAGATTCGGTGAGTCCCTCTACCGCGCCACGCTGTGGGCTGCGGCCAAGCTGGTCGTGCTGATTGCGAGTCTGCTCCAGCTCCCGTTCCTGCTCCTGCAATACCTGCTCAAGCTGCTCTGCTACCTGTTCCTGCCGGTGGCACTCGGGCTCATGCTCGTGCCGTCGCTGACGTCACTCGGAGTGCGTTACGTGCAGCAAACGCTCGCCGTGCTGGCGTGGCCAGTGGGATTCGCGGTAACGGAGCTGGTCGCTTACCACCTGCTCACGGCGTATCAGCAGAACCTCGCCACGGCTTACGGCCTCGCACCCGGTGAAATCGACGCGGCCTCGTATGCCAGCCTCTTGGGCGGACTGCTCGCCGCCATGTGGCTGATCCTCGGCACGCTGGGAACGCCTTTTCTCATGCAGGCGCTGATCTGCTCCGGTTCCCCGATGTCGGGCGGCGGGCAGTCCGGGCTGCAACAGCTCTATTCGATTCAGCAAGTCGCGTGGATGATCAAGTCGCTGAAGACGGGCGGAGCGGCGTTGCCCGAGGCAGCAGCAGCCAAATCCGCGAGTTCAGGCGGCGGTCCGGGGGCCGGTCCAACTGCATCCGCTTCGGCCTCTCCTCCGTCGCCTCCACCCACGCCACCGCCAGCACCGGCGGCTCCCGATCCGACGGGCGATGCGCGTGCGAGCGCCGCACTGGCGTCCGCTCATCTGCCCGCCCCGCAAACCACCATCTGAACCAATCATGAGTGCATCGACTCTCCGAGAAACACCGACGATCCACGTGCGTGCGGGATCAACCAAGCCGCCCGGTCGCGCTTGGAATCCACTCGAACTTTTCGTGAACCCCGCGTTTGCCGCGCGCATTTGGTTCGTTGTGGCTGCCGGTGCGGTCGCGCTCGTGGCAATCCAGCCATACCTGTTGATCCGCGCCTATCGCAGTCGCGAACGCGTCGTGATCATGGATGGCGCTGGCTCGTTCCACGTCAGTCCTCTGCTCGGCTTCGAGGAGGCGTCGAAATTGCACGAGCAACATGCACTGCTGGCGTGCCTCGCATTATTGCAACGCAACCCGACCGGATTCGATCAGCCGGAGTTGTTGGAAAAACTCTTTCTGCCCGAAGCCCTGCAACAAGCTCGGACTGATTGGGCGAAAAGCGCCGAAGAATTTGGGCGCAAGAATCTGCACCAGAAAGCCGAGGTGCTGAAACTCACCGTGCTCGAAACACGCGAGCAGGTGGTCCTCGTGCAGGCCGAAGGCCAGTTGGTGCGCACGGGCACCGTGGGCCAGCAGACTTTCACCGAAGCCCCGCTCTTCACCGCGCGATTCACGTTCGCGCGCAATCCCAACCTAGCCGCCAACGGCCGCTTTCCCCTCGCTGTATGGTCCTACGAACTTTCTTACTGATTTGGCTTTTGGCGTGTGCCTCCGCCGTCCTCGAAGCGGGTCCGGTGCTACGCTACCCGCTCGACGAGCGCGCCGTTTACACCGTCCATGTCGGCACCGAGGCGCCGACGACGGTCATGTTTCCCGGGCCGATCGATGCACTCGATGCCGCGGGAATTTCTGGGAGACCCGAGGATCAGCCGCCGGTGCTGCTCTCACATCAAGCCGGAGCCCGGTTCTTTTCGGTGCGTGCCTTGCGCCCTGGCGCAGCAGGCGCGGCGAACGTCGTGTTTCGGGATCACGTTTTTGCGTTCGTGTTCACCGCTTCGGGTGACCCCGACCGGACGGTCACGTTCCACGATGCTGAGAAAGCACCGGGCAGTTCGCCCTCCGCACGGTCGAACGCCGAGCGATTGCTGGTCCTGATGGATCAGGCGAAAAACTACACTGCGCTGGCTTCGCAATACCCGGCACTTGTGCAGCGGATTGAGCGCACGACACCAAACACGGAGAGCGTCCGTGGTCCCGTGTCCGCTGTCATCGAGGAGGTTCTTCGTTTCGAGGACGAGGACGCGCTGACGTTTCGCGTGCGCTTGGAGAACCGCGGCAAGAATGCCCTTCGCTATTCACCGGGACAATTGGGTGTGCGCGTTGGGGAGACGACGTTTCCCGTCGCACTGACGGATGCCCCCGGTCTGCTGCCGGCGGGACGTTCAACGTGCGTCATGTTGGTGGTCGTGGGCAATCCCGACGGCAGTCGTGGCGGGCTCTCGATCAAGAATTCTTTCTCCCTGGCTTTCCCCGTCGCGGTGCCCGTCGAATGAAGTGGGACGCACAGTTTTTCCAAACGCCCACGGGACAACTGCTCGTTGTGGGAATGCTGGCCGCAATCGCGGTCGGTGTCGTGGGCTGGCAGCGCACCCATCGGAAGCCGACGGCGTTGCCGGAATCGAAGTCGACCGCGCCTGCGGCGCTACCGCGCGTCTTTCAGCGCATCGGTGCGCGCTTCGAAACCCCGGCGACTCTTCCACCACCTGCCTCGGCTCCGGTTCCCGCTGATCACGCCGTTCCGCCGATACCGAAGGTGCTTCCCTTGGGTGTCGTGGCAGCGCGGGTTGGGAGCGAGGCGGCCGGCCCTGTGTCTTTCGCGCCGTATGGCCGGATGATCCCGTGCGAGACGGTCGTCACGCTGGAATCGAATCGCCTCGAAACTCCGGTGATCGGATTGGTGACGGAGGATGTGTGGGAGAACGGTGTCCTCGTCATCCCGGCGGGTGCCGAGGTGCATGGGCGCGCATCGTTGGACCGCACCCGCGAGCGAATCGCCGTGGAGGGAAGGTGGATAATTGTGTGGCGTGCGCACCAGCGTGAACACGCGACCGAACTACGCATCGACGGAGTAGCTTTGGACCGCACCGCAGATCACAGCGCGGCGTCACTGAAAGATTCGGATGGATCTGCGGGCCTACGAGGCGAGGTGCTGCGCACCGATGACTGGCGTGAGGTAAAACTGTTCGCCGCCACGTTTCTTTCGACCGCCACCAGCGCCCTGCAGGACACCCGCGCCTCTGCGGGCGTGCTCGGCGAGACCAGCATCCCAGCGGCCACGGCGCGCAATGCGACCCTGGCCGGCACCGGCGCCGTTCTTCGCGAATATGCCCAGCAACTTCGCGACGCAATCGCACGCGATGGCTTCTACGTCCGCGTGCCGGCTGGAAAGACCTTTTACCTCTACGTGACCCAAACCCTCGGAGCGAGCCGCGTCGCGGCATCCGCCTCCGCCAACGGCTCCAAGCCCGCTTCTCCATGAGATTTCTCCTTCCGCTGATAATTCTGTTCGTCGCTGGCTGCCAGACCAAGCCGCTCGCCCCACGACCGTCTCTGCTTCCCGTCGCCGTGATCCCCGCGGAGGCGGATGCACGTATCGCGGCCGTCGTTGGGCACTATACCCTCGGAGCCTATGTCGACCCGGACAACAATCTGATCCGCCACGAAGCACACGCGATCCAGCGAATCGAAACGGAAGCGCGTTGGGATTTGCGCACGGCGTCAGTCGAACTGCCACCATTGCCACGTGAAAGTATCGCCGCGCCCATGCCGCCACCGGCCGCTCCGCCGGCAGTTGCGTCACAGCCGGCCGCAGGTTTCGCGGCAACGCCGGTTTCGGTTCCTCCGGCGCCGGCTGCGGTCGCGGCTGTCGTTTCGCCGCCCGCCGCAAGTAGGCCGGAGCCCGATCTCGTCCATGTCATCGCGCCCAACGCGGATGGTTTCATCGACCTGACCGCGCTTCCCTCCGCTCCGGAGGCCGAGGTAAATCCGTTTGCGGTGCGCAGCGCGCGCGCCGACGCGACAAAGGAAATCTCGCTGCTGATCGGCGGCCTCGTGCAAGGGAGCAACCCGTGTGTCCTGATCAATGGCAGTCCGGTGGAACCCGGTGACACGCTGGAATCACTCACCCTGGTTCGTCTTGAACCCGATACCGCCGTCTTTCGTCGCGACGACAAACTGATCCGGCTGCCTGTGGCCAGCAAACCCGCGCGCCTGCGTGTCGCCCTCTGACATGACCGCATTTGCCGCCACTTTTATTGACCGGGAAGGACGCCGCCGGACTGGCACCTTCAACGCCCACGATGTCGCGGAACTCCATCGCGCACTTCGGGCGCAAGCACTCTGGCCCGTCCGTGTTCAGCCGGCAAAGCCAGATCGCAAGGCACTGCGCCTGACGATTCCGGTTCGGGATTTCGTTCCCGTGCTCCATCAGTTGGAACTGCAATTGCGGGCTGGCGTCACTGCGGACGAAGCGCTGCGACAGTTGGCCGAAGACGCGCCGGTCGGCCCGATCCGCACGATCCTCGCGCAGATCCATCGCGAGATTTCGCACGGACATCCGATTCACCAAGCGTGCCGGGTCTTTCCTCGGCTCTTCCCGCCGCATGTCGCGGCGGTGATCGAGGCCGGAGAAACGTCCGCGCAATTGCCGGAGGCGTTGCGCAGTCTGGCCCACCACTTGACCGGCGCCGACGAACTCCGCCGCACGGCCAAGCGGGCGATGATCTATCCGATCATTGTCCTGTCCGCGACGACCGGGCTCGTCGGGTTTCTGCTGGGCGGCGTGGTCCCGCGCTTTGCGGAGATCTTCACGTCGCTTCACCTGACGCTGCCGACGATCACCGTGCTGCTGATTCGCTCCAGCGAAGCGGTGCGCGCGTTCTGGCCTGTGCTACTGCTCGTTGTGGCAGGGCTGGCGGCTTTGTTTTGGGTGGCCGCTCGGGCTCCACGTCTGCGCTACGTGCGCGACGCGGCGATCCTGCGAATCCCGATCCTGGGCGATACGATCCGCCATCTCGCGACCGCGCGGTTTGCCGCTCATTGCCGGCTGTTGCACGACGCAGGGATTCCTTTGCTCGATGCCTTGGTGACGGGCGCTGCGCTGACCGGCCATGCGGTGCTGTCCCGCCAGTTGCTTGTGGCGAGGGAGTCGGTCGCCTTGGGGCGTCCGCTCTACGCGGCGCTACCCAAGGGTCACGCGTTCCCGCCGTTTCTTGTGCCGGCGCTGAAGGCCGGCGAAACCACGGGGCAACTCAGCGCGGCGCTGCGCCACATCGAGGAATATGCGAGCGGTCGGGCGCGTGAGCGCCTTGCTACCGCACTTTCGTTGTTGGAGCCGATCCTACTCGGCGCGCTCGCGGGCGTAGTCGGGACCATCGCCCTGTCGTTCTTCCTTCCGCTCGTTTCGCTCCTGGGAGGCGTGAGCGCTCGTTGAGCATGCACGCCAAACTCTCCCAGCGCTCGCACGCTCGCCGAGGTTTCTCGCTCCTCGAAATCGTTCTCGTGCTTTTCGTCGTCGGCGTATTGGCCGCAGTCTTGTTGCCGTCGGCGCGCGACATCATCGAGCGAACCCAGCGCGACGCGGAAATGCGATCGCTCGCCGAGATCGCCGACACGATCACTCGCTCATTCGATGAGACCGACCTGAGCAATTTGAACGTAGCGGCGTTGCCGGGGACTGTCGGCACAAGCGACACCGTCACAGTTTTCTCAAACTCTACCACGGCCGCCTATTCGACCACCGACGCGGCCTCTTGGTTCGCCAAGGTCGCACGTATGCGCGGCCTAACGCCCGTGGTGGGGATCGCACCGACGCCAAGTCTTCAGCCGGAGCTGGCAAGGCTTGCCTCCAATGCCAACGGCAATGCTCGGCTGCTTTTCGTCGGTCCGAGCGAAAGCGGCCGGCAACGGTTTCTACTCGTGAGCCTCGCCGGCCGGGCCGAGCAACTCGCGCTACCCGCCTATGAGACGACCGCAGCATGGTTCGATGCGATCTGGAATCATGATTGGGAGAACCGCTCCGCGACATTGCCTGCTTATTGGGCTGCGAGGCTCACCCCGGCTCAAGCCGCCGCATGGACACAGGGCACGGGAGGCCTGACGCAGGTCAGCAAGTTCTGCGTGCGTCGGATCGTGCTCTCGAAGTTCACGCTCACGCTGAACAACAATCACCCGACCGAACAGGCGTTCGTGTCGTTCAACAACACACCGGCCGCATTCACTGCACCGGCCAACAGCGGGGCGAGCGTTACGCCGGAGATTCTCGGTGGGCGACTCGTCACAATCAACCGAGGCGCCATCTGGCCGGGCGTCGAGTCCCTGCGTTTTCGCCTCCGCGAGAACGCCTCCGTCACCGTCCAATGAAACGCCTTCTTCTCTTCATTCTCTTCGCGGGCGCGCTCACCCACGCCCGTGCGCTCACCACCACTGGGACCGGCTATGTGTCACAATCACTCACGGTCACCGCCGCAAACTACAGTATCGACTTCGCGATCGACTGGGCGTGCGACGATTATCCGTTTTCCAGTGCACCCGGGCGAATCGAGTTGCGCGATGCCGGTGGCAACCTCGTCGCTCGTCTTTCCGGCAGTGTCTATAGAAGTAGCGGGCCGTCGTTCGCCGCCACTGGCACCGTGACCGATGTAGCGTTCTGGATGTTCCGTTATGCGAGCGACGGCACTCCTGCAGACGGCAGCTTGCAGGGAACCTGGAATCTGACAGGACTCACTCCCGGCCAATACACGCTGCGTCTATTCGGCTATACAACGAACGAAGTCGGACGCCACGCCACGACCGTTTGGACGAACTCCAGCGTCTCGGCGACTTACCCAACGCCAGGAGCCAATACCGCACCGACAATTGCGTGGGACGCTGCGCCGGACTCAGCGTTGGTCGGGCAAAGTTATACCGTCTCTGTTCGGGGACATGACGACGACGGCAATCTGACCCAGGTCAACATCTGGAAGAACGGGGTTCCCTTCGCTTTCGCCGGCGGTGGCAACGGCACCGATGGCAATTCAGGTAATCCGACGAGCGACGGCTCGCCTCAGTCCGTCACCTTTACCGCGCAGGCTGTCGACGCGGATGGCGCGACATCGCCGTTGATCAGTCATGTCGTCACTATCAACGCACCGCCAAACCAGCCGCCGGCTGTCACGCTGAACTCCCCCGCAGCGCAAACCATCACCGCCGGCACCACGCTGACGATCAGCACGACGGCGACGGATGCCGATGGCAATCTAGCCAACCACAATATCGACATCCTCCGGCCGGCCGGGGACTGGAATTTCCAGGGCGGCTTCGCCAGCGGCGAACCGTTCCAAGGAGGACCGGTAGGAAATGCGGCCAATTCGACCCGCACGGCCAACTTCACTTTCGGCGATGTCGGAACCTATACGGTCCGCGCCGCTGCGAACGATGGCAGCGGCTGGATTCACTCCACATCGGTGACGATCACCGTAACTCCTGCGCCAGTCCCCAATCGAGCACCCTCCATCGCTTGGCTCAGTGCGCCGACCACTGCCGGCCACCTCCAAAGTTATACCGTCAGTGCGCGTGGTCAGGATGCCGATGGCAATCTCACACAGGTCAATATATGGAAAAACGGCACGCCCTTCGCGTTTGCCGGTGGCGGAAGCGGCTTTGCTGGTGATTCTGGCAACCCGTCGTCGGATGCGGGACCGCAGACGATCACCTTCACGGCCCAGGCAGTCGATGCCGAGGGCGCGACTTCGCCGGTTATTTCGCAGACCGTCACGATCAGCGGGCCGCCCAACACGGCACCAAGCATTGCGTGGCTAGCCGCGCCAACAACCGTGGGCAGCGGGCAAAGCTATACGGTATCGGCCCGCGGCACCGATGCGGACGGCAACCTCGCTTCTGTCTCGATTCTGAAAGATGGAGTGTCCTTCGCCACGTCCGGCAGCGGCACGGGGACGACGAGCGACGCCAGCGCTACCGGGTCAGATACAGGGCCGCGAACAATCACTTTCACGGCCGTGGCCACCGACGTGCAGGGGGCAAGCTCCGGGACCATCAGCTATGTGCTCACCGTAAGCGCACCGCCACCGGTGCTGTTCACGCTGACAACGGTAGCCGGTAGCGGCGGAGCGGTTTCCGCAGGCGGGTCGTTTACTAGCGGCACAACCGCGGTGGTAAACGCGATGCCCGATGCAATTCACGATTTCAACGGCTGGCAGGGCGACGCATCCGGGAGCGCCAATCCACTGTCCGTATCGATGGATCGCAACAAGACGATCCAGGCAATCTTCGCGCTCAAATCCTACGCGCTGACAACGAGCGCCTCCACCGGCGGCAGTGTCACCGGCGGCGGTGTGTATTCCTACGGAACGACTATCACGCTCACTGCGACGGCATCCCCCACCGCACGATTCACGGGTTGGACCGGTGATGCGTCCGGCACTGCGGCTTCGGTGGCGGTTTACATGAATGGTCCGAAGACCGTGCAGGCGCTGTTCGCCAGCAAGGCGAGTCAGTCCATCAGTTTCCCCGCGATTGCTGACCAGAGCCCCGGTATCGGAGCGATCGCGCTCACCGCGGCCGCTTCGTCGGGTTTGCCAGTAAACTACGTGGTCACGAGTGGACCGGCGACTGTGAGCGGCGGCCAACTCCAGATTATCGGATCGGGTGCCGTGACCGTCGAAGCACGGCAACCCGGCGACGACCTCTTCCTTCCAGCTCCCAGTGTGGCGCGATCCTTCAACGTCGTTGCCGCCGCTTTGCTCAAATATCGCGCAGGAACCCGAACGGTTTTGCAGAGCGAGGCAAATCGCGGAACCGCGCCCTTCGTCCTCGAGAGACCCTAACCCGACCGCCGTATGAAAATTTCTCCTTTCTTCGTTCTGCTTCTCGCTACTCGCGCCTTCGCCAGTTCGCCGCTGGATCAACCAGTCGAGCGCTTACGCTTCGAGGCCGCTCCGCTGCCTGCGGCTTTGCGCGCGCTCGGTCGCGCTACCCAAACGACCATCCTGACCGAGCCCGATGTTACGGGAGAAGTCACCGTCGAAATCCGCGCGGGTTCGCTGCGCAGCGCACTCACCGCGCTGACCGGGCCAGTAGGCTACTTCTTCGAGGAAGAGGGCGACGCCGTCGTCGTGCGCAAACGCAAGACGGTGCTCTACGCGATCGACTATCCCCAGCTCGCGCGGTCCGGCTCTGGCAGCGCGTCGATCACGCTCGGCGGCACAGGCGGCAATACAGCCAACGGCACAAACCAGATCACGACTCAGCAGAACCTGATCGCGGCGAATCAAAACAATGCCAATGGCACCGGAACCGACGCCACCCAGGTTTCCATTTCGCAGGAAAACCCGAACACCTTCTGGTCAGGGATTGAGGGAGAGCTGCGCGCGATGCTTCGAGAGGGAGACACGCTGGTGCTTAACCGCTTCAGCGGTGTCGCACAAATCACCGCGCCGCTCGCGCGACATGAGGCGATCCGCAGTTTCATTACCCTCATCAACAAACGCATCTCGCGCCAGGTGGAGATCGAGGCGCGGCTCGTCGAAGTAACACTGCGCGATGAGCAGAAGCTCGGCGTGGATTGGGAGCAGGCAGTAACTTCGTCCGGCGGGATCAAAGTCAGCGGAAGCGCACCGCTCAACGTCGCGGGCGTCGGGGGCACGTTACTTTCGGCCGATTCGTTCACGGCGAACCTCGGCTTCGGCAGAGCCACGGCCGTGATCCAGGCTCTCAAACAACAAGGCGAGGTGAACACAGTCGCGCAGCCGCGTCTGCGAGCGCTCAACAACCAGACTGCATTCATCAAGGTCGGAGAAGATCGGCCGTTCTTCCGGCTCCAGCAGTCCACGACCTATCAGCAGACCGGCACGACGGTGCCTTACAACCAGACGCAGGAGACATTTTCCGTCTCGACCATCACCATCGGAACGATCCTCGCGGTCACGCCACAGATCGACAACGATGGCGTTATCACACTCGACGTGCTGCCGGCCATCACGCGCTTGCAGGCGATCGTGACCAGTCCCGATGGGAAACAGACCGCGCCAGTCACGGAGGTGAAGCAGGCGTCCACCATCGTGCGGCTGCATGATGGCGAGACTGCCATCATCGGCGGATTGATTGCGGAGGATCGGGGCAGCACGACGCGAGCGATCCCGGTCTTGGGCGCAGTGCCCGTGCTCGGTCAGGCCTTCCGCACCAAGGCATCACTGAAGAACCGCACTGAGCTGGTGATCTTCCTCACCCCGCACCTCGTCCACTGATGCGCGAACTCTGGCAGACTCTGCGCGGACGCCCGGTTCCAGCCGCTCCGGTGATCGACACCGGAAGCGATGCATCGCGGGCGCTCGATGCCATCCTGCGCGCTGCCGTCGCCGAAGGGGCGAGCGACGTGCACTTCGAGCCCAAGGAAGGCGGATTGCTCGTGCGCTTCCGGCTCGACGGCGAGATGCGCGACCACGTCACAGTTCCGCTGGCCCAACGCGACGCGCTTCTCTCGCGAGGGAAGATTTTCGGCGGAATGGACATCACCGAACGCCGACTTCCGCAGGACGGTCGGGCCGTGCTCAAGGAGGCCGGGCGACGTTTTCACCTCCGTCTCAGCACTCTGCCGTCGGTACATGGAGAAAACTTGGTCGTGCGTTTGCTCGATCAGACGATGCCGGCGCAGTCTCTCGCCGAACTCGGGTTTGCGGACGAGCAGGCAAGAGCGCTCCACGATGCGCTGACCGGACCGGCGGGCCTCATCTTGCTGACCGGACCGACTGGCTCGGGAAAGACGACCACACTCCACGCCGCGCTCCACGCGTTGGATCATCGCGGACGGGTCATCCACACGTTGGAAGATCCCGTTGAATATGAGTTCGCCGCGATCCGGCAGACCGAGATTCGCGAGAAGATCGGTCTAACGTTCGCCGCTTCGTTGCGGGCGTTGTTGCGGCAGAACCCCGACGTGATGCTCGTCGGTGAAACCCGCGACGCGGAGACCGCCCAGCTTGCGATTCGAGGCGCGTTGACCGGTCATCTGGTCCTCTCGACCCTCCACACCAACGATGCGCTTTCTGCGATACCGCGTCTGCGCGATCTCGGGGTCGAGAGCTTCCTCATTGCCGCATCGCTGCGGCTCGTCGCTGCCCAGCGATTGGTGAGGCGTCTCTGTCCGGAGTGCAGGCAGCCGCATCCCGACAATGAATCGTTACGGCAAAAGCACGGATTCCCCGAAGCCGACTTTTGCTCGCCGAAGGGTTGTCCCAAATGCCATGGACGCGGATTTCGCGGACGGCTGGCGGTGCATGAGGTCATCCCGGCGAAGAAGTTTATTCCGTTGATCGCAGCCGACGCTTCGCTCGCGGACCTCAACGCGCTCCGTGAACGCGAGGGACACTCGACGCTCTGGACCAATGGACTGCGCGCAGCGGCAACGGGCCTCACGACCATCGAGGAAGTTGCGCGAGTGCTCTGATTTTCCCGGGCGATGCGGCCGCCGCCCTCAACCGAAACAAACATCATCATGAAGAAACATCTCCGAAAATTCGCCGGCCGGAAGGGTTACTCCCTCCTCGAACTCGTTCTCGTCCTCGCCATCGTCGCCGTCCTCGTCGGCCTGTTGTTGCCGAAAGGCTTCGACGCCTTGCGCACCGCGCGCGTGCAGCAGGTCCAGAAAACCGTCGATACACTGAAGACGGCCATCGTCGACTACCTCGCTCTATCGGGTGGCAACGGCAGCCTCCCACGCACGGAGGGCACAGGTATTCCGACCTCCGGCGCGGCGCTCACCGGGGCGACCGACGTCGCCAAGGGCAACGCCGCCCGTCTCGACACCGTGCTTCTTGCGACCGGGCGATTGGAACGGCCGCTCTCGCTCCGTATGGGCACGCAGTCCTACGCGTCCACTGGCAGTGGCAATGAAATCACATGGAGCCAATCCGCCCTCGCGTTCGTGATGACGCCCGACGCCGTGCCCCAACGGAATTGGTCCGCCGTGACGCGAGTGGAGGCGCGAACCGCCAATCCCGCGTCGCTGCCGTCGGCCGCCCTCGGCGCGAATTTTCGGCTGGATGGCACGACCAACCTGAATGCCAACAGTATCGTCGCCTATCTGGTCATCCCCTCGTGTCCGGCTCGCGATGCTTACGAGCTCGCGGTCGCGATGAACGGTGGGCAGCTCGCCCCCGTCGAAGGCGCCGCGTGCGATGCCGGCGTCGTTGCTTACGCCGCCCCTGCCAATGGAGTCACCGATGTCTACATTTACCTCACGGCCATCTGACGCCACGGTGGCATTGCTCTGGGGTGACCGCTGGTGGATCAGCGGCTGCCCCGAGCCCCTCGTGTTCGGATCAACGGATCGCGCGACAGCCGCGCTGATCGGCTACTTCGAGGACCATGGCCGGCCTGCGCGGCTGCGACTCCTCTTCCAGTCATCGTCGTTTGCCAGTGTCGCGATCGAATGTCCCAACGGCAACCGCGCCACCTTGCAGGCGGCGCTGCAACACGAGTATCCGGCGCTTGCAGATCAAATGCACGCGTGGAGCTACGAGCCGATCTTCGGCGGAAGGACGCTGCTGCACTTCGAACGCGAGCCTGTGCTGCTTGGCCTTGTCGAGGCGTTGCAGAACCACGGTCTTTCCGTCGAGGGAGCGTGGCCGTTGGCCACCGTCCTCAATCTGCTCCCTGACGATTGGCCCGAGACCGGTGCTCTGACCGCGATTGCCGTCGCCGATGGACTTTCGGCCATCTTCAAGCATACGCCTGCCGGTGCGCGCGAGGTGGAGACGGCGAGCGGCGATCAAGCCGCCGAATTGGTCGCTACGACGGTCCAACGAATTCATGAACGAGAGGACACGTCGCTCTATCTCGCCTCGTTGGATCATGCAGGAGCGCGGCTCTGCGATCAGGTTACCCAATTGGAGTGTCCTGGCCGTTCGGATTTGCAGTGGGGTGATGTCGCTCGTGCGGCGCAGACGCTCTCACTCAAGAATCCGAATCAACTACTGCCGACCGAAAGCCGACTGAGTGCTGCCCGAATCGTAACGGGCGCAACGGCAGTCGCCTTCGTTGGCGCGTTGTTGCTCGGCGCGTTGCTCGCAAAGGAAACGATCGCGCAGCATAACGTCGCCCTCCGCGAGGGTGCCATCATCCAGCGACTTCGCACCGAGGTCGCGAGCTTGCGGAAAAACGAGACGGAGATTCGCCAACTCCAAACCCAGTTGGCGGCGACGAAACCCGGTCGAATCGCTTGCGCAGCATTGATGCAGGCCATCACCCGCAATCTGCCTGAGCAAGTGGTGCTGACCGCGCTCCATGCTGACCGCGACGGATTCCGTCTGTCCGGCGGCGTTTCGGGTGCCGGACTCACAACGAAGAGCTGGGACTCGTGGGTCGATCAACTCAAGGTCGCAGGATTGGCCTGGGAGCTGGTGCCATCGGCTGCCACGGCGCCGACCGCCGACTTCACCTTGAAAGGAGTCTGGCGATGAACGCGTGGCTCAAAATACCTCCCGCGCGATGGGGAGCGCTCGTAACGAGCGTCGTGTTGTTTGTCGGCGTGCTTGTGATGCGACAGCGCGGCCTTCTCTCCGGTCCGAACCTCGATTCCGAGCGTGTGTTTCTGGAGGCCGAAAAGCTCCGACTCGCACCGTTCAGCGACGGCGTGATCCGGGAACTCGAGGCCGAACTGGCCCGCGTTCGTCAACGCGGGGCTATGGCCGATACGGCCTTGCCCGATGGTTGGCGGCGGGAGGATCTGCCATCAGACGCAACGGGCGAATTGCGCGTCCGCTATGTCCGCCAAAGTGGAGGCTTCACTTGGAGTGAACTGCTCGCCTTCGTCGCTCAGTGCGAGGAACGCACCGGGCTGGTGTTGCTCGACATCCAGTCGCAGGGCACCACGCGCCAGCGCAGCATCGCTCGCGTCGAGATCGTCGTGTCGGGCACTCCGGGAACCACGCGCCGTGAGGTCGGCGCGACGTTCCCGGAGGCGTCTGGGCCGGATGCGCCCCGGAAGGTCGGGCGCGGTCCTTCGCTCCGCCGTCCCTCCGCCTCCACCGGACGGCTGCGCCTTCCGCTTCCGGCTCCCGGTCCGGCCTCCGCTCCGTCCCGTCCCGACCCTCCGGGGTCGGCCGGCCGGCGTTCATCCATCGTGTAGTCCAGAACCTCAACTCATCCCGTCATGATCACTCTCAGTATCCAAATTCCGGAATCGGTCGCGGCTGAATTCTACCAAGCCGCGGACGAACTCAATCAGCGCCTCGGCGAAATCAGTCCTCCCGCCGTCAAATCCAAGCCGGTGGTCGACGCCAAGGCCCTCATGGCTTTCGCGCTCGCCCGTCACGACGCCGAGGACGTGTGTGCCCAGTTCGACCTGGCTTTGCGGGTCGTCCGCGGCACGTCCGCGCCGCCGTTCAATCCCGTCCTCAAATGACTTTGGTGGAATTCCATCTCGGTGCTCATCGCCGCTCCGCACCCAGCAAGTGAGCGGCCCAACCCATCAATACCATGGCGATCAAAACCAAACCAAACGATAACTCAGTCACGCTGTCGCCGGACAAAGACAGCCCGCTTCAGTTCCGCAACAACCCCGAGGTGCAGAAGCGCCTCGACGCCTACAAGGCCGCCAACTCTGGCGACGTGGACTACTACACTCGCGTCGTGAAGGAGGCGCCCGAACGCGCCCGCGATATGCTTCTCTATAAGGACATGCAGCGGCACGAAGCCGATATGCGCCTGATTGAAAAGCAGCTTCCGCAGGCCAAGGCGTTCTACGACGCCCAAAGCCCGGAGGTGAAGTCCAGGATCGATCAGCGGCTGGACGGAGTGCAGCCGTATTACCAAGACAAGGCCTTCGTCGGCGAAGTGCTTCGCGAGATGAACCGGAAGAACCGGCAGATGCTCTCGGCGCCGAAAACCGGCATGGCAATGGCGCCGGGCTGACCGATGGCTGTTGCTCCCTCCACACGTCGTCACCTCGACGACCATCTCGGCCAGGCGGAATTTGCGCTGAAAGTCGCCGCAAACTTCGAGTGCCTCCAAGGCACGCCCGCGCATGAGGCCGTGCGCGCGGCCCTGGCCCAGGTGGACGGAGCGCGGGCGTGGGTGCGGGAGAAACTTGCGGCCGAATCCGTCGGCGTGAACCCCGCGTCGCTGGCGTATGAATCTCCGCGGGAGCGTCAGCGCATCGTGCAAAGGCGGATGGCCCGCCTCGCGCCATGAAAGTCATCATCACCGGCGGTCACGATTACCGGCTGACGCCGGGCGACTATTGGTTTCTGGAGAATACCGCCAAGCGGATCGGTTTGACGGAAATCTACACCGATGGGCGACGTGGAGTAGCCGCGCAGATCGAGGATTGGGCGCGACCCCGCGGCATCGCCGTGCATCGGGTGCGCGCCGACTTTGTCGCTGAGGGCAACGCGCCGTTCTCGCGACGGAACAACATGCTCACCCATCTTGCCGACGCAGTGATCGCCTTTCCCGGCAGTGCGAACGTAACGGCCGACCTCATCGCCAAGGCGCGCGTGAGAAAACTCCCGGTCTATCAAAGTCCCAGCCTGCAACTGCTGGACGCAGGGCTTATTCAACGCGACGCTCGGCAGGAACCGCAACGTCGCTCAGTTCGTCTCCGCCCATGAGCCCGCAGGGCGAAGACGCGATCACGACGTTTCGCAGGATGGCCCGCGGGCATCCGGGCGCGTCGTCCGGTGAGCGGGCCGCGTGGGAGATATTGCAGAATCTACAGAGAGGAGCAGAGGTGAATTTCGCGGACTGTTACGTGCGGCTCGACGGCACCGGCAAACGTGCGGTGGTTCAACTGCTGGTCGATCTGGCAACGGGGAAGACCGGATTGTTCGACCTACGATAGGGCTGAAAAGCTTACTTCCGCTCGCGGGCCCTATTTTGTCACGCCCGCCAAGGTAGTCCGCGCTGCGCGCGGCTCCACCTTTCCCTCCTGCGGCCTTCCCCCTCGCGAGGAGCGCGGCGCTCCTCACTCGGCGGCCTCGTCGGTGGCTGGGCGTGCCTGCAAGGCCCAGCGCGCGGGCGCGCCACGAGAACCGGGCATGACGCCCGGCCGGGGCGCACCGTGCGCCCAACGTCATGAAACAAGCCATGCTGGACCTGGGTCTGGATGAAACGGTGGTGCATGAACTCGCGTGCGGGGAGCAGCCGCAACAGCGGATCGAAACCTTCGGGGCGGGAGCACTCAGCGACACGGAACTGATCGCTCTGATGCTTCAGAGCGGACTCGCTACACGCGAAGTGATGGATACGGCATCGCGATTAGTCCTCGAAGCCGGATCGCTGCGGGGGATCATTAACTGGCAGCCGATGGACTTCGAGCGACTAAAGGGCATCAGTCGAGGCAAGGCCCGGCAGTTGGTGGCCTTGGTTGAAATCGCGCGGAGGATCATGCGACCGACGGAGGCGGGAACACCGATGTTGAACCGGCCGGAACTGATCGCTGCGCACATGGCGCCAATCGCGCACGGATTGGAGATCGAGAAGTTCTGGGTGATGTGCCTGAATCGGAAGAACCGGCTCAAGAAGTTGGTCGAAGTGACATCGGGGACGGCGACCAGTTGCCTGGCACATCCACGTGAGGTGTTTCGTGCGGCTATCCGCGAGGCAGCCACGGCGGTGGTCTGTGTGCACAATCACCCATCGGGCGACCCAGCTCCGTCGGCTGCCGATGTGCAGGTCACACGACAACTACGGGAGGCGGCGAAAGCGGTGGACGTCGAACTTCTGGACCACGTTGTTATCGGGCGGGCTGATGCTGATCCCCACGGTGTCGGATACTACACTTTTCGCGGTGCAGGGTTGCTGTGAGCCGACGATGCCGATGCGGGTATTCCCGAGATAAATGGCAGCGACCGCGTCATGTGAACGCCCTTGAAAACGCGTGTTCGTGTTACGTTTATCGCCCACTTTCTAATTTGTGATATGAATACGTAACAGGGCCGCAGCGAAGCTCCGGCGCGACCTGAAATGGACTGAGGCATTCAACTAGGAAGTGTTGACCGATCCAACGCTTCCTAGTTTGATTCCTAGTAATGGAGATCGCCAAAATCCTTCTGCGCCCCGAGGGCAAGACGCTTGAATTCAAGCGAGACTTGTCGTCTGCGGAGAAGGTGCTGTGCACGCTCGTCGCTTTTGCGAACACAGCGGGTGGATCGCTTGTGATCGGCATCGAGGACGGCACGAAAAACGTGCGAGGGCTGGCCGACCCACTGAAGGAAGAAGAACGGCTAGCGAGCCTGATCGCGGATCGAATTTCTCCCCGGCTGGCGCCTTCCATCGACGTGGTAGCGTGGCGCTCGGCCCAGTTGATCGTCGTGGAGGTTTTCCCGAGCCCTAGCCGACCTCATTTCTTGAAGAGTCAGGGGCCAGAGAACGGCGTGTATATCCGCATTGGTTCGACCAATCGCAAGGCAGACGCCGCTATGATCCAGGAAATGCGCCGGACGGTGTTGAACGAGACCTTCGACGAATCCCCCGTCGTGGATCTCGACTCGGAAGCGCTGGACTTCCGAGCAGCTTCCGAGTCGTTTGCGAAGCGGGAGCGATTTACGAAGAGCGACGCACAGACCTTGCGGCTCTTGGCGTCACACGGGCGCCGGCTGGTGCCAACCGTGGGCGGAGTGCTGCTGTTCGGAAAGAATCCGCAAACGCACTACCCGGACGCGTGGATTCAATGCGGACGTTTTGGCGGGATCGACAAGACCCAATTGTCGGATACGGTGGAATGCCGCGGCCGGATATTTGAAGCACTGGAGGAGTCCTATCGCTTCATCCAGCGGCATGCCACGCAGGCAATGGAGATCAAGGGACTTAAGCACACGGAACGGCCGAGCATTCCTCTGCGGGCGGCGCGCGAGTTGCTCGTGAACGCAGTGGTGCATGCCGACTATGCGCAGTCGGGAGCGCCGATCCGCGTCTCTCTTTTCGATGACCGTATCGAGATCGAGAACCCCGGCGTATTGCTCGCCGGCTTGACCATCGACGACATCAGGCAGGGTGTGTCACGTCTGCGCAATCGAGTCATCGGGCGGGTCTTCAAGGAACTCGGCTACATTGAACAATGGGGTAGCGGTATCCAACGGGCCACGGCGGAATGCGCCGCTGCTGGCTTGCCCGCTCCGGAATTCGAGGAACGGGGCTTTCGTTTTCGGGTGACCATGCGGCTGGAGAAAGTCCGCAGCGCTCAATTGGACGAGATGGGCAACCGGATTAGGGAGCTGTTCCTAAGCGATGCAGGACAGTCCGGGTTATCGACTGCACAAGTGGCAGCAGGCGTAGGACTCACTACTCGCGCAGTGCGGACGCGGCTGAACAAGTTGATCGATCAAGGTGTGCTCGTGCCGGTGGGTAAGAGCCCGCGCGATCCGCAGCGTCGGTATTTCTGGCGAGGCCGAGAGCATGGAGCCTGACTCGAAACGGCATTGGGCGACGGGCGTCACGGCCGCTATCCTTGTATCGTTGGGTGGGCTCGTGATTCACGAGGGGTATCGCTTTCTGAAGGTATTGGTGAAGGCCGCGGAAACGCTGCGCGAACCGCCCTCATCTCTGCCAGTGGCGCTGGGGATCATATTGTCGGTGGCGGGCGGACTGCTCATTCCGAAACAAACCCGGAATGCTGGATGGGTTCTAACGGGAACCTCACTCGGGTTGCTTTCGTTCGCCGCTTTGCTGATCGCATGGACTTATCCCCGGTTGGTTACGCATACCGGCGTCGAGTTCTCCACCGGCTGGATTTGGGTCGCCGTGATTGGCACCTGGGCGATCACGTGTGCGCTCGCAGTCACGGGAGATGTTCTTATGACCGAAGGTCGCGAGAAAGATCGCACTGCGATCAAAGAAGCGAAATCGGCGTTTGAATCAATGACCGCACGGCGGGATTCAATAGCGGCAACGTTGAAGCAGACAACAGAGGGAAAGGATAAGGTGAGTGCTGAGTTGACGGAGGAAAAACGACTGCACGCGCAAACCAAAGCGCGTCGCCCGTATGAATCCCAGTTGGTCTCGCTTTTTTCGCTCTCGATGGGGGCGGCATGGGAGAGGCAATGCCCCAATCAGCCGTTCCTTTTGAATCACCATCAAGGCAATCTCGATCGCGAATACGGCGATTTTATCGGGCAGGCGGCGGGGCAGTGCTGGCTGGTCGAACTCAAACGGGACTGGTCGTGTGCGGCATCCGAATTCGAAAAACCCGTGCGGGTGCGACAGTTCGAAGCGTTGGGCGCACGTCCGGACCTCCGAATCACTGCGGATCAATGCCATTGGCTTGGCTGGGGGTTGACGGATGGGAAAGAAGCAATCATCCGACTGAATGCCTATTGGAGCAATTGGCCGAAGGCGGAGAACATGCCATCAGGAATCGTCCACGAGGAGTTTGCCAACCGGGCATTCGCCGGTGATGCCGGGCACTCGGTCGGAGTTTCGCCAGACACATTCGCCACTTACCTGAGATTCCTCGATGGCTTGGCAGGCGGAGCCAGTTGCGAAATGGAGGACACCATTGCCGCCTTGGTTTTTCACCGAGATGGTCGCAGACGACTCCGGTGTTGGATCGAGCCCGATCTGCTTTCCGTCGGGAAAATCATCGCCGCGCGATACGAACTCATAATGGAGCAACAACGGGAAGCCGCGCGCGTCGCGCAAGAGCTTGCAAATCGAACGGCGCCGCGACCCGGTCGGTCGGGACCTTCCTTCGGCAGGGGCTAAGGCGCAGAGTTTATCAAATAGCGGTTACGACCAGTTTGGCTGGTCATACGCGACACGGGATAAACCAACTGCCGTCGCCGAAAATCATCCGGACCACCAAGAACAAATTTCACCAAGCCGGAGGCCTCGTGCCCATATTCGCCTCACGGCTTTGGACGTTGCGGCGTGTGGGTGCCAGCCCGTTGAACTGAGGGACGGTGGACCGGATGAAAAGTCAGAGGGTTTCGAGGGCGGCGATGTCGCTCAGCTCCTCGAGGATTTCCGGGTGCCGCTGCTGAAGAAATTTTTTGACCTTCAGGTTATCGAGGAGCTTGCGGACGTAACGCTGGGCGGCACCGAGATGGAGTGTGTTCTGGCCGAACTGGTCCTGGAAAATGCGGAAGTCGCGTTCGAGAGTTTCCATCTCTCGCTCCATGCGGGCGATTTCTTCCGCCGAGAGTCCTTTGACCTTCTTTGGTTCGTCGGGCTTGACCAATTGGTCTGGCGTGGTGCCGACGAGAAGCGCACGAGCGTAGGCGAAGGTGTAGTTGTTCCCGCTCACCATGAGTTGGGCCATCTCGATTTGGCGGAGCGCCTTCACTTGTTTCATGATCCGCAGGGCGCGTTCGGTGATCGGCTTTTCCTTGAGAATCTGCACCGCCTCGGGGTGCAGGCCGTCGAGGAGGTTCTTGCCTTGGATGATCTTTTTGACGTCCAGATCGAGGGCCTCGGCGATTTGTTTCTCGGATACGCCGCCTTCGAGCGCTTTCATGATCATCCGGTGCTCCTGAATAAGCGAAAGGCGGTTGACCTTGTCGTTGTAGGTGAACGCGTCGTCGTTGGTGGAGATCAGGCAGGGAGCCGTTGGTCGTTCCAAGTCTTGGAGGGCTTTGAGGCGAAGGTGTCCGTCGAGGAGAAGATAGGTGCCTTTGACGCCCTTGTTGGGATGCACGACGAGGCCGATGGCGCGGATCGACGCGAGAACGGCACGATATTTCCCGAAACACCCGTCGGAGGGTTTGACCTGCCGGATAGGAAGGATGGCGGTGAGCGGTAGCTCGACGCCCCGACGTTCAAAGCCGAGGCGGACTTTGGCGGTGTTGCTCATGTTTGCTGCATCCGCTCGACGAGGAATTTTGGAAGCGTGTCGAGGTCTTCGGCTCGGAGCAGGGTCGTGAAGTTCTCGTCGGCAAAGAGCGCCCGGAAGGCGGCGGCGAGCGAGAGGAGCCGGGACTCGCACGTCCGGGCTTTTCGGACCATGAGTTTCTGCCGTTGAGTTTCTTGTTTATAGGCGAGGATCAAGCCGTCGGCGGTCGTCCGGCGCCGAGCACGCATGCGGGCGTCGTTGCTGTAGGTTTTGCCGAAACTCTTTCGCTGTTCGAGGAGACGGCGGAAGGTGGAAAGCGTGGTCTGTTTCATCGCCTTGCGCTCGTAGGCTTCGACGAGGAGGCGCTGTGCCGCTTCGTCGTCCACGCCGGCAATCTGGACGGCGATGGTAATCGGAAGACGGCCGAGGAGCACCGCATCGAGGACGCGTTCCTCACCTTGATCGAGGAGTTTCAAAATGCCTTGGAGGTATTTATCGGCGAGCCCGGTCTTGCGTGAAATCTCTTCGATGGAATTACCCTGTTGGTGCATCCACTGGATCATCTTGATCTGGTCGAGCGCGCGGACGCGGCGGCGAGCGATGTTTTCAACGATGCTGGCAATCAGTCCGTCGGTTTTCGAAATCTGGCGCACGAAAGCCGGAATCTCTGTCTCACCGAGACTGATAAAAGCTTCGAGACGACCTTGCCCGCAGACGAGATCGTAGAGCGGCTGACCGTCGGGGCCGGGCTTGGCTTCGGTGACGGTGATGGGCCGCTTGAGTCCCTGTTCCGCGATGCTGCGGACGATGAGTTCGAATTTCCGGCGGTCGCGAACGCGTGGATTGGCCACGCGGACGGACTTAACCGGAATGAGAATAATGTCGTGTTCGTCGGTCATGCGACTTGTTCGATGGAGATGCGTTCAGCGAGGGCGTAAAAGAAATCCAGGTCGTCGAACCGATAGGTATCGAGGAGTGCCGTGTTGTTCTCGGCCAAGCGGAGGCGGAGTGACACTTGATCGAGCGCGGGAAACAGGTAGTAGTCTTTAATGGCGTCATTGGTTTCGTTCATCCGAGCCACGATGGTGATGTCCGGTCGATGGGATGCCTCGAAGCGGACCATCCAGCGGGCAGCGCCCGCGGGGGTTCGGACACAGCGGGACAGGACGAGGGAGACGACGAGTTCGTCATCGAGCACGAGCAGTTCGGAGGCGGGATCACGCCCGACGTGGACACCGAGCGCCGCAAGCTGGGAGATGACTTCCTGGACGATCTCCGGGTGTTTCTGGCGGAGGTAGCGGTTGACCTCGATGAACGAGAAATCGGTGTCTGGGGTGTAGCCAATGAGCTGGTAGGCGCGGACGAGGCTGCCAAAACGATGACGGAAGGCCGCGCTGGAGGGAGCGTTGTCGGCTTCGTCGATGAGAAGGCCGGAGAGTCGGCCGTGTTGGCCTAGAAGTTCGCGCAGGCGATTCAGCATCTCGTCGTCCGAGTAGCGTTTCGCCCGGCTGAGAATGATCTCCTGAACGCGAAGAAATTCTTCGGCCGTGACGACGGCGGGAAACGCACCCTCCACCCGAATCCACATATCACGGGGATTCTGGACGTGCTTGCGCTTCAGTTTGAAGGAGGTGCGGTGATAGACGTTGTTACCGATATATTTTTCGTTGGTGAGGAGCTGATGCACCGTGCCGCGCGTCCAGGGACGGCCAAGATCGGTCAGGAGGCCCTTTGTGTTAAGCCGGTCGGCAATCTCCCGTTCGGTGAGACGTTCGTCGAGGAAGGCCCGATAAACAGAACGCACCGTGACGATTTCGTCCTCTGGGCCAAGGCCGAGCACGACGCGATCCGTCTGAAGGCTCTTGTGTTCGCCCCGACCGAGCACGCCCTTGGGAGCGCCTGACTGGTCGATCAGCATCCGGCGCAGCCCGTAGCCGGCCGCGCCGCCCTGCTTGAAGCCGAGTTGGATCAGACGGCATGCGCCTTGGAATACCTTGGTGGAAAGCTCGCGGGAGTATTCGCCGGCCATCGAGCGCTTGACGCTCTTGATGATGTTGGAGGTCGGCGAACCGTCGTTTTCAAATTGCTCGGCGCAGTAGTGGACGGCGATCCCGGCGCGCTTGCAGATATATTCATAGTAGCCGCTTTCGTCGGCGTCTTGGAATCGGCCCCAGCGGCTGACGTCGTAAGCGAGGATGCATTTGAAGTCGGCCCTACCGGTCTCCACCTCCGTGATCATCTGCCGGAGGCTCTCCCGACCACGGACGTTGAGGCCGCTTTTGCCGGCGTCCTCGAAGACGCGAACGATGTCCATGTTGCGGCGGGCGGCGTATTCCTTGATTCGGTCGAGCTGGTTTTCCGTGGAATACTGCTGGTGCTCCGTGGACATGCGCACATAGGCCGCCGCTGGTGTGGTGGCGGCCTTGCTGGGGACGAGCGGGAGTTGCGACTGCCCGCCCATCGTTTATGCGTCGTGCGTCAGCGAATCACGGAGCGGGTTTACGTTGGCGCGGGATCGATTCGAGAATGGCATGACCGGCGAGCATGACCTCGGTCAGCTCATCGGCGATGATGTCTTGTAACGCAGAGCCTCGGATTCGGGCGATCAGGATGGTCAACGACGATCTGTTTCCAACCGTAGCGACAATCTGATTTCGACATTGTCGCTGAGGCCGCCGCGAAGCGGCGCCTCGGGGATGGAGGTGTGGAGGAAGGGGGCAGGCACCTCTGCTTTGAGAGGTGCCGGATCGGCCCCCTTCCTCCACCTCTGGACTTACGCAGTGGTCTTGGCTTTCGCCGACTGGGCGCGGTGGCTGTCGCCGTTAAACTCGAGGATCGTGGCGTGATGCACGAGCCGGTCGATGGCGGCCATGGTGGTCATCGGGTCCTTGAAGATCTGGTCCCATTGGCTGAAGACCAGGTTCGAGGTGATGACCACCGACTTCTTTTCGTAACGCTCGGCGAGGAAGGTGAAGAGCACCTCCATCTCTTCGCGGGACTGCTGGACGTAACCGATGTCGTCGAGGATGACGGCCTCGAAGCGGTCGAGTTTCGCAAGCGCGGCAGGCAGCTTCAGGTCGCGTTTGGCCGCGAGGAGTTGCGTGACGAGTTTGAACGTCGGGGTGAAGAGCACCTTCAACTGGTGCCGCTGGATCCACTCGCGGCCGAGGGCGGCGGCGAGATGCGATTTGCCGCGACCGGGCAGGCCGAAGCACAGCAGATTGTCGCCGCGACGGACCAGTTCGCCCGACAGGAGCGTCGGCAGTTGCCGCCGCACCTTGTCCGGCAGCTTCTTCTCATCGAGTGATTCGATCGTCTTGCCCGGTGGCAGGCCCGACTCCTTCAACTGCCGCTCGATGCGCCGGCGCAGCCGCTCGTTGAGCTCGTTCTCCACAAGGTAGCCGAGGAAGCGCCGGTAGCCCCAGTTTTCCGCTTCGGCCCGGGCGATGAGTTCCTCGTGCTCGCGCGCCATCGTCATCAGCAGAAGCGAGCGTAACGGCCCGGCCAGACTGCCGCCGGCGCTCATGCGCTCACCTCCGTGATCAACGCGTCGTAGCTGTGCAACTCCGGCGTGAACGACGCCAGCGCCGGCGGCGCCAGTTCGCGACTCGCCAGCCTGGCCTCGATCGCCTTCGGCCACGGCACGTCGGCTTCGCGCAACATGACGCCGAGCGCCGCTGCCACCTCGTCTTCGCCGCGTTCCGCCGCCAGCGCGAGCAAACCGAGATAATGCCGATCCGCCTTCGCCGCGTCGGCGCGCACCAGTTGATCGTAGGCCTGCCGGAACGACAGCCGCGGGAACAACTCCTCACGGTAGATATAGCCGGCGAAGGCACCGGGCTTGCGCACCAGCGAGGCGATCAGATGCCGGTAATCGATGCGGGCTTGGTGACCGATCGTGCGCGGATAGCGCACGATCTCGACGCCCTCGTGCCGCACCGCCACCTCCGCCTCGGTGACCAGCACCTGCACCATCGCCCCGATCAGTTGCGCGGGCACGGAGTAAGCCCGCTGCTTCACCCGCACCGTGCTGTAACTGGAGACGCGCACGCGCGCCTCCTCCGCCTCCGGGTAACGCGCCTCCGGCAACGGCCGCAACCGCGGTCGCTCCTCGGCCAGTTTCACCGCGCGCAGCGCGTTGATCCCCGTGCAGACCTCGGCGACGAAGCGCGCGAACGTCGCCTCGTCGGCAAACTCCCGCGATCCGCGCAACGTCAGATGCGTCAAGAGCCGCCGCTTCAGGTGCCCGTTGGCCGACTCGATGTCGCCGTTCTCGTGCGGACACGCCCGGTTGATGGTCGTCGGCTCCAATCCGAGATGGCCGCATAGCGCCAGATACTCGGCGTTGAACCCGCGCTCGCCGGTGGTGCGACTCAACACATGCGTCGCCGTCGAGCTGTGATCGGTCTGGAGCTTCGCCGGCACTCCACCCAACGCCCACAGCGCCGCCTGCAACCCGTGTCGCAGCGACAACATCGACTCCGAGCGGCACGGCACCGCCCATTCCCAATTGGAGTAGGGCAACACCGCATGACACAGCAGCTGTTCCCAGCGCTGCCCGGCGATCGTCACGCCCAGTTCGGCCGCGTGCGTCCAATCCAGTTGCAGGCTCGCGCCCGGTTCCCGCGCCTGTGGGAAGAACACCTCCCGCGGCGCTCCATGGCGGCGGCGCCACCCAAGGACCCGGCGCTGGAACGTGCGCAGCGCCCGCTGCGCCTGCGGCGCCTGGTGCCTGGCGAGCAGGTGCTCGAACAGCGCCTTCGCCTCCAACTCCGGCGCGTCGGCGAGCAGTCGCTCCGCCGCCGGCCAGATTGTCGTCAACGGATCGGGCCGTCGCCTCCCGCGTTTCTTCTCCGGCTTGGGACCATGGCCGGCCGAAAGGTATTTGGCTGCCGTCTCCCGGTGCATCCCCGCCTTCATCGCCGCCGTGCCCTGCACGCCGCTTTTCGCATATTCCTTCATCAGTCGTTGGTATTGTTGCTCGGTGATCATGGGCCCGCGTAGGCCCCGAGCCTCGCCAACGTCAGACCAACGACGCTCTCAAAATCCCCGGCTTCACTGCCGGTTTCAGAATGTCGTCAGGCTGGTTTCTGATTGTCGCCCTACAATCAGGCCGATGATCGCGACGAGGCGCGGGTCCCAGGAATCTTGTAACGCATGGCAGGAGTCTTGTAACGCAAAGGCGCCAAGCAGAGAGCCCAAGGCTTGAGGCTCTTCGATCCGGGATTGGGTCGGGCGTTTCCGACGCCAGTAACCAGGATGAGCGGCCCGCCACGCTTGAACTCGGGCCGTGTGCTCGGTGCCAGCGTGATAAAATTGGTTGACGTTTTTTGACTGCCACCGGCGCTGGCTTTCGCGCCGACTGGTCTTGCGGCAACTGGTGCGTGCGCAGTAACGCTGGCGACCGGCCGAGCGGGGCTCAGGAATGAAAATTGCGCCGCAAGCGGCGCAATGGATAGGCGATGAGGTTTTTTTTGAGTCGAGTGTTCACATCCCAGCAAAGCAGGGAAGCGGCCGGCAGCACCGGGCAATTTATGGAGCGCAACGCAACGGCGCGATTTATCCGGGTCCTACCATCGCATCGACTCAGGCCTCTTCGGGCTTCCGTTGCCACTCCTCGAACGAACTGAAAAGAGGATTGCCTCGCGCACCGAGAATGCGCCCGAGTTTCGACTTACGGATGCGTTCTTGGAGATAGCCGGCTAGCAGTGGAAAGCCTCGTTGACTGACGTCCCCCCATGAGCGCCCCATGTCCCGGCGGATCGCGTTGTAGATCGCGATGTATTTCCCACGACCGGCCTTCTCCTTGTCTGCGTGCTGATACTTCTGATAGCGGGCGATGAGATATTTGATGTAGCCGGACATCTCCAGATTGGCGGCGACTGAGTCGGGATGGGCGGTTTTGGCGACTTTCGCTTTGCGGGTGACCTTTACCGTCTGAGCGTGGATCGTTTGCGCCGTTTCGACATCGACTCGCGCGCCTCGCGCAACGTGAAGCTCGATGTAGGTGGCATGAAGACGCTCCGCCTTCTTGGCGTCCGCTGCGGACAGCTCCACGAAACCGTTGCGCGCGGCCATCTGCTTGAGGTCGCGCAGTAGGTCGGGTGTATAACGGGCGATGTCGTCGTCCACGATCTTGTGGTGCGTCGGGCAAAACAGGATCAGGTTGGGAAACGCATCCCGTTCCTCCGGGGTGAGTCGAGAATCGTATCGGGGGCCTTTTCGTTTGCTTGCGGTGATGTGGCAGATTTCGCCGATGACCTGACCGGTTTCAGTGACCATTTCCTGCGTGCAGCCTGGATGCGAACAGCGATTGGCTGAGGCGGCGAACAAATGCTTCACGGTTTTCAGAGTTGGGCCGGCCATGTAAACACCCTGTCGATTGGATTGAATTGAGGCAATCGGTTTGGCTTCGAAGAGCCTGCTGAACACAACCGGTGCAGCAAGTCTGGCTAATCGGCGAGCGGATCGCGCCACCGCTGAAAAGCCGCGTATGCGAACGCACCTGCACTCAAGAATAGCAGGCCGGCAATTCCCCAGAATAACCCGTGAGGTAGCTGTGGTAGCGATTCCCCCACGACGCGGGTCACGGACGAGAAATATACGCAGGTCAACGCAGAGCCAACATTGGCCTCAAACGCACGCCGTCGTTTACGAGCTTCAAAGTCGCGTCGGTGTTCTTCACCAAAATGCTGGAGAACGACCGGCCGCACGAAATACCGGTAAAGTGATCCAAGAACCGCAGCGCCGAGCGATACGGCTATCAGCACAATGACGATGAGGTTCATTCGAAAGGAAGTCTGTGTCGGTTCAGATGGTGTCGGGTGAACCGATTGTTCACACCCAAGTTCATGACAGCCGAGGGAACAATAGGAGGGTGAGCACGCCGTAAGGTCCCAACCGAACCGCTTGCTCCGTGATTACGCAGTTCCGCGACGACGAAGCGGCGACGTTCGCAAACCAGAAACCGGCTGTAGATGGGGCTTCGACGATAGCGCCGAGTCCAGAACCTGCGGGAGCCGCGTGAGCGGTCTTTGAAGCGAATCCGTTTGGCAACGATGTTACTTCCGGTGCGTTGGCGTATTCGTAGCCGAGCTTGCGTAGCGTGCTGCAAACAGCGGGCCATGGACGTTTGCCCGGCCGAAACATCATGGCAGCGCACGGCACGGGGCATTCCTCGACATACCGGATAGCGGTGGCTTGGGCCGACACGCTGAATGTGCTGCTGAGGTTGATGATGGCTTTCAGGCCGGGCTTTTCCTTTGCCACCGCACGACGAAAGTCATGTTGCGGCATGAGAAAATACGACGAGAACGTGTTGGCCTCAGTCTCGATCACCGAGTTGCCGCTCTTATCGATGAACGACGGATGTGACGGCACCCGACCGGAGGCCAGGGCGTTGCGGTGCTCGTCGATGAAATAATGACCAAGTTCGTGCCCGACTGTGAATCGGGCACGGGTCGAGCCCGGATAGTCCGTGTCGCGAATGTTGCAGTAGATGTGGAATCGGCCGCTCCGGTGCTCGAGAACTCCATCGAAGGCGTTGCCGTAGTCACCGGGCGAAAACGTGATCTCGTGGCTGTCGAGCAGAGGCAGAGGCTGCACCGGGATCACGTCGCCAGCCTCCGCTGCTGCGGCCTCGGCGAGATCGGCAATCCAACAACGCCGTGTTACACTCAACTGCGTGTAGGCCATTATTTCTTTTTCTTCCCTTTGGCTTCGGCCGCGGCGCGATGTTCATCCATGCGCTTGCGGATCTCGGGATCAATCTCGCCGCCATTGCGGGCGGCCAAAGCCAGGTCGTCCGCTAGGGCGGCGTTCGCGAATGGCAGGATTTTTGAGGCGCTGGCAGGCTGCTCGGCCGGAGCACCGTGCAAAAACTGACGGAAGCCATTTACGTCGGGCGTGGGCAGCCTCGAATCGTCGATTTCAGCTTCAATTCGATCCACATCATCTGGCGTGGCTGGGAATGCGAGTCCGTCCTGCTGCATCATGTCGTGCAGGGCGCGCTTGGTGCCGGCAAGAGTCGCTTTCTTGGGATTCGGCTTATTCATATTTCCTCGGGTGTTGATGGGGCGTTGTGAGGGCGGGTAACTACTCGTTTTCGAGCACATACTGTCTCATCCGCTCCAGGAGACGGGAGCGTTGAGTTCGGAGGGAAATCTTGGTCATCCCCAGCTCAGCGCAGAGGTGGTCCAAGACGGCCTTCGGCATGACGGTTTGCCCGGTGCGACGGTCGTAATACTGCATGGTGTTGTAGAGAATCGCTTGGTCGTGTGGCGGCAGACTGGCAATGAACTCCCGGATGAGGTCGACACGAGCGGATGTCGCGGGCTCGGGGGCCTCTGGGTCCACGGGGTCGAGTGCCACGGTGTCCGCGACCGTCTCGACTTCGACCCCGCAGCGCTCTTCGCGTTCGGCGGCTTCGCTCCGGTGCGCGTCGATGCAGACGTTCTTTAGGATACAGTAGAGCCAGAACTTGATCTGCTTGGTCTTGTCGGCATCGGAAAGGGAATTGGGCAACGCGCCGAATTTATTCGCTGCGCGAAGCGCATTTTTGAATGTCTTTTTGACGAGGTCCTCGTGGTTCTGGCGGTAGAGCAGGAAGCTTTTTGCACACCACGCGATCATTTTTCTCGAATGGCGGCGGTAAAGCTCCGCGGCCGCGTCTTCCGCCACCGCCGGCTCGTCGTCATTAAATCCCATGTAGATGACCAGGGATTCATCCGTCTCGTCTTGCATGATTACTTTGCTCGCCGCGTGCCCCGGTGGTTCTCGCTGAAGTTTGGGGAGGGATAGACCATTCATCACAATGACAACGAGAAGGCGTTACACCGGGTCGCGGGAAAAAGCGTGTAACGGGTTCCCGTTGTAGGGGTGAAGGACGCCGACGTCCTCACCTCCCAACCAATTCAACCAAGGTAACACCATGCCAGACAATAATAAATCCAATCACGGCAACGACGATGGCCTCATCGAAGAGGTCGATCTGGAACAGCTCGCCAAGGCGGGCGGCAAGCCCCCGAAGGCAAAACGCTACCGCATCCGCGTCGATGACCAATACTACGTTGTGAACCAGTCGTCCATGACCGGGGCAGAAATCCTGAAGCTCGCCGGAAAAACGCCGCCGGAAAACTTCATCCTGACGGAGAAGCTCCGGGGCGGGGTCATCAAGACCATCGGCCTAACGGATGTCGTGGACTTCATGACGCCCGGCATCGAGCGCTTCAACACGCTGCCTCGTCAGGTGCAGGAGGGCTAACCATGCGGCGCCAGTTTCCGCTACCGGAGGACGACGAAGAAAGCCTCAACGCCCTCGGCATCCCGTGGGAGACCATCCGTGACGGGAGCAACCAGTGGTTGCTCCTTCACGAGATGCCGTTCCGTGAAGGCTTCAACCATCGCACCGGCTCGGTGGCGGTGCAGATTCCCCCCAGCTACCCCACCGCGGGCCTCGACATGGCTTATTTTTTCCCGCACTTGGCGAGGACCGATGGCAGGCCTATCGGGCAGACGCAGTGCCAGCAGGCGATCGACGGCAAGCAGTGGCAACGGTGGTCCCGGCACTATAGTTGGGTCCCCGGTGTGCACGGCGTATCCACCCACATCGTTCTCATCCACCGGTGGCTGGAGGCCGCCGCGTCTAACTGATGCCTCGCTCCACCGACATCTTACTTCGGCTCACTGCGACCCAGCACGGCCAACTCAAGCGACACCTCTTTCCCGGCGACGGCAAGGAATCAGTTGCACTGGCCCTCTGTGGAACGCATCGCGGCAAGCGCGGCGCAATCCTCTGCATCCATCGAATCGTCTTGGTTCCCGATGATACTTGCACGAAGCGTGACGCCACCACGGTCGTGTGGCCGGTTGAACCGCAGATCCCGTTATTCGCGGAAGCGGCCAGAAAAGGGATGGTCGTGCTGAAGGTGCACAGCCATCCGTCAGGTTACCCGGAGTTCTCAAGCCTGGATGAGAAATCAGACCAGGCACTGCTCGGTAGCCTCGCCCACTTTGCCCCTAACGAGACCGGGCACGCCAGCGCAGTCATGCTGCCTGACGGCAAAATCTTCGCCCGAGTATTGGGAGCGAATGGCCGGTTCGCTCGGGTTCAGCAGGTGGTGGTGGTGGGCGACAACGTGCTCACCTATGAAGCCGTGGAGGAAGCAGCGACAATGCCGACAACCGACGAGGCGTTTCTCCGAAACCAACAAGCATTCGGAGCCAGAACCGTCTCGATGCTTTCCCGTATGCGCGTAGGTGTCGTGGGCTGCTCAGGCACAGGAAGCTGGGTTGTGGAAATGCTGGCGCGACTTGGCGTCGGCGAACTCGTTCTAGTCGATCCGGACGTGATCGAACGGAAGAATCTGAATCGTATTGTGAACAGCACGGCGGCTGACGCTGCCGCCGGTCGCTCCAAGGTGAAGATTTTTGCTAGGGCTATCCGTCGAATGGGTGTCGGCACCAAGGTCATCGCCTGCCACACAGACATTCTCCAACGCGAGGTGGTCGGTGCTTTGGCAGACTGCGATTTTCTCTTTGGCTGCCTCGATTCGGCAGATGGTCGGGACGCACTGAACCGCATCGCGGCATTCTACACGATTCCTTATATTGACGTGGGTGTCCATCTTCAGGCCGACGGGCACGGTGGGGTTCAACAGGTGTGCGCTGCTATTCATTACCTGATCCCCGATGGATCGAGCCTCCTCAGCCGCCGGGTTATTACTGCGGAGCAGGTGCGGGCGGAGTCTCTCCACCGTCGTTCACCGGAGCAATACGCGGCGCTGCGCAAGGAGGGCTACATCCAAGGCGTCAATGTCGATAGCCCGGCGGTCATCAGCATCAACGGGTTCGCGGCGAGCCACAGTGTGAACGAGATGCTGGCCCGTATCCACCCATTCCGACGTGACGCCAACAGTGAATTTCGGTTGCAGACGTTTTCGCTGGCCGACGGTGCCTGGCTCAGAATCGAAGACGAAGGGCCATGTCCCTATCTCAGCAAACGTGCGGGACGGGGCGATTGCACCCCGCTGCTCGACAATGCGGAGCTATCATGACCAAGGCATTTCTTCGCTGGTTGGAGCGGCTTTTCCGCACCTCGAAAGATCAAACGGACGCGTTCCATTGGGAAAAAGTGGACCGGTTGCCGACCTTGTTTGCCGACAAGAAGCTCTACCTTATCGGCGACGACGAGTGCGAATGGGGCGCGGCCATGAGCTGCCCCTGCGGCTGTCGTTCCATTATTCAACTGAGCTTGGCCCCGGATAGCCGGCCGTCTTGGCGGGTGCGACGGCATCGCGACGGCACGGTCAGCCTTCTGCCGTCCGTTTGGCGCACCGTTGGCTGCCGCAGCCATTTCGTCCTCTATAAAGGTCGCATATTTTGGTGCCGGAACATGCCGGTCTTCCCCGACGATTTGGCCCGTCCACAACATACCCATGATTTTGGTTACCACTGATTGCGCCATTGGCGCCGGAACACTGATGAAGAATGCTGGAGGTGAGGGAAAGAAATTCACTGCCCGCCGCCTCGATTGTGTCTTTGCCCGTCAAGCTCCTCCTCGCTTCGCTGCGGTCCAGCTTGACGGACAGGACGGAGGGCGGCTGTTCCGGGCAGTGGAGGTGTGGCATCTTTTTGGAGCACATGCGCAAGTGCCGGGATATTCTTGCGAAGATGCGTGAACTCCGTCATACGCTTTAGCGTTCAATGGCCATCGATCTCGATAACATTCTCGTAGTTGCGATTTCTTCGTCCGCGCTTTTCGACGCGCGGGAGGAAGAGCGTCTCTTCCTGGAGCAAGGACAACGAGCGTTTATCGACCACCAGATCGCCAATGAAAACCAGCCGTTCAAGAAAGGCACAGCTTTCCCTCTGATCGAAGGGTTGCTGCGTCTAAACACGCTATCGAAGAAACAACTGGTCGAGGTCGTAGTGCTCTCGCACAACAATCCCGAGGCCGGGCTTCGAGCGATGAACTCAGTCGAGCACTATGGCTTGAGCATCTCGCGAGCTGCGTTTGTCGGTAGCACGCCGGTAGCGCGTTACTTGCCGCCATACCGGGTGAAGTTGTTTCTATCGCGCAACGAAGCTGACGTTCGACAGGCGTTGGCTGGAGGTGTCGCGGCGGGGTTGATTTACGACCCGCCGGCGCAACTCTGCATGGAATCGAATCAGCTCCGTATCGCGTTCGATGGCGACGCGGTGATCTTTTCGGACGAATCGGAGCGTGTGTATAAGCGGACCAAGAGCCTGCAGGCTTTTTATGAACATGAGCGAGCGAACGCGCAAAAGCCGATGGCCGACGGTCCGTTTGCCGCGTTCCTGCGTTGGATTGCCCAAGTGCAAGCGGATGCCTCGATCCGCAATCCAGATGGTAGCAGCCCTATTCGCACGGCGCTAGTCACCGCACGCAATGGCCCGGCTGTTAAACGCGTCATCCTTACGCTGCGGGCATGGGGCGTCGCCATCGACGAAGAGTTTTTCCTCGGCGACATCAAAAAGGCGGAGATTCTCCAAGCATTCAATCCGCACATCTTCTTCGACGATCAGGACGTGCACGCGGCGCCGGCCTCCCGTTTTGTCTCGACTGCGCGCGTGATGTATGGGCCGACCGCCGATATTGCTCCGCCTGCGCCCGTGGTGATGCCGGCGGCTGAAACTACGCCTTCTTCTCAACCCTACGAGGAGGTAACGAAGGTGCCGGATTTGGCCCCGGTCGGAGCGCTGACGAAGAAGGTCTTCGAGACCAGGTTGAGGGAAATTTTCCTCGGCTACACACCGCTGAATAACGGCGTGCTCGATCCGCGTTACCGAAAGTTCATCGCCGACAATCGCGATCGGCCCGGAACAGAGCGCGCCGCCATCCTGAGGGAGTTGGAGCGCTACGATCTGAGCGGTATGACCAGCCATAAACCGATGCTCAATCGTGAGCGCGAAGACATGGTTGCGGCGAAACTCGCGCGGGTGGTCGCGAAGGTAGCGGACTCTGCACAAGGCAAACTCGACTTGAAGTGATATGTCGCCGCAGGAGCTGAAGCGGATTGCGGCGGCATGTGCCGATCTTGGAAACCGTGCGACGGACGATGGCGGCTTCGTGGCGTTACCGCGACTCACGGAACTGCTCCGCGCTGAAGTCGAATTCCGCCCGCTGCTCGTGGAGGCGATGATTGCTGCGCCCAACGGCCCCGGCACATGGAAGGTGCTGGTGGACTCCGAAGCGTATCCCGACGGCGCGAAGGCATTCCCCGTGGAAAGCCCGCAGGCACCGTTGCCCGCACGGCTGCGCAACACGCTCGCTCATGAACTTCTCCACACGCTCAGTTTCCGCGCCGAGGAATTTGGATTCAAACTCGAACTAAACGGCAAGGAGACGCGCATGGAGGCCGTCAAACGGCTGGAGAAGGAGACGGAGGGATTTTCGCCTCTGCTCTTGTTGCCGCAGAAGGTCATCGAAGCCGAGTTGGAGGCTCGCGGATTGTCGTTGGAAGTCCTCCTCGACTGGCGCCAGCGCTGGACGGTATCCCGTGAAGTGTTGGTCGCCCGGTTGGGACTCCTGCAATCGCTGCCCGAGTTCCGTCTGCGGTATCATCGGGGAGTCCTGAACGTGGCTGTTTGCCTCGCAGAGTGGGTAAACGACGAGTCGGCGGTGCTCCTTGAATGGCCGATCTATTTCAATTTCCGGGACGGCATCGTCCCTGAATTCCTGCTACAGCTCCGAACCAAGGGAAAGCCGGCGCTGCGAGAGTTGTTCCCCGAGCCGGAATTTCTGCTCAACGGGGGTGAAAAGCGGAGCACACGGAACACGCTCCCTGCCGGCACCGCGACGAATCCGCGGGCCGAAAAACTTGAGATTGTGGCTGACCTCGAATTGGTGCCGAAAAGGAAAGGTGAGACGTTCTTGATCGTATTCCGTAGCGAATAGTCCCGACCTCGCGCTGGTTCCACCAAGATGAACACCACGCCAAAAAATCCCGCACCGGCATCCCGAAAGTCGATTTGGCAGGATGTGATGAAATGGATAACAGCGTGTGAGGCGGCAATGCCGGCTGTGTGGCCGCCGGAATTTCCTCCCGAAGAGACTCCGGATTTCTGGTTCATCGCGTGCCGGCACGAAATGGCGACGCGGAAGGAGATTTCGGCTCAGATTCGGACAATGATTGAGACAGGGGATTCGGGCACGGTCACACCGCTCGAAGCATGGCTCATCCGACGGCGGCTCGAATGGGCCGGGCAGATGGCGCTTGCCGCAGTTAGTAAGAAGATCGAGCCAAGTGCAGGCCTGGCCGAAACCTTGTATGAAGTGCTAGCCCGGAGCTGGGAGGACTCAGGTTGTATTGGGATGTGGAACCACGCAGAACGAGGAGGGAAACCGCATCCGAAGAATCAAGACGGACTGTCGCCACTGCCCCCGTCGTGAGCTTGTTAGCGCAAGCGTGACGCCGGAGCTATGAACGAAATCCTGCATGCCTTCATCTCTTCGCCGGTGCGGGGCTTGGAAGATGATCGTCGCCAGATACGCGCACTCACCCGAGATGACGGGCTCAAAGTCTACGTGGATGAAATCGACCACCCCCGAGCAAGTGGAGAAGGTTTCCTTACCTTGGAGGACTTGTTCGGACGAATTCGGGCTGCCCGTCTAGTAGTCGTCCTGCTTGCGACGCCCCGACATGGCTCAGGCATTCCGGTGGGAACGGAAAAAGCACACGTGTCCTATTGGGAAGCCGAGCTGTTTTTCTGCATACTGCAAAACAAACCGATCCAGGTATTCGTCACGGACGATTTTCGACCAGGTCCCGAACTCGCGGCGTTGCTAACCCTTTTCCAGCGCGCATTGCCACAGTCCTCATGGCGCGGACCGGTATCTCGACACCAATTGGTGGAGCACGTCCGACAACATCTTGTCGCGACTTTAGGCGCGGCAGACCCGGTTCCGACTGGAGGTCGGCGGTCCGTTCACGTGGTGGTCGACGGACTTTTCCGTTTGCGCGGAGCCGATGCCCAAGGCGGGACGGCGGACCACGAGGCCCTGCAATTTTTCAGCACCTGGGAGCCAGATACGACCGTCCGCCCCAATGAAACGCTGGTTAACCGGCTGTTCTCCGAACTGAGCAGCCTATCCAGCGAAGAAGGTCGCCTGACGCGCCTCTGGCTAATTTTCCGGCAATTGTCCGGGCAGCCCTTGGGCCTGAGTTGTCCCGAAACGCTTCCCCTGTGGAACCGATTTTTTGGCGAATGGACCAGCGCCGGCTCTTGGTATGGTTTGCACAGTCACCATTACTTTGCCGTGCTGCCCGGACTGGTCCAACAAGCCAAGCTACGCGCCGAAATCTGTCGGTTAGGATCGGCAGAATGGAAGAACGAGCCGACATTTTATCCCGGAGGATCGCTGGCAAGTGCCCGTTACTCAGTCGCGAACTTGTGTGGTTCACGGATCAACCGCCGCAGGCTCCTTCATTGCGCGCTACGCGACATCCAACGCTCTCTTGCGGAGGGTGTGCAAAATCCAGCCGACCTTTTCGCCGTGCGTGGCAGTGTCTATAGGCGGCTCGGTGCCTACGGAGCTGCCGTCGAAGACTACGAAGCCGTTGTCGAAAGACGGCGTGAGGCAGGAGCTTCATCCGCCGACATCGGCCAAGCCCTTTCTGAACTTGGGTATGGTTATCTTTTCCAGCTTCGTCTCGGTAGAGCGCGTTCGTTCATGGAAGAAGGGGTTCGTTTGCTTACTGGGACGAACGCACGGACGGGCTTCCTGATCCGAGCCAAGCGAAAGCTCGCAATTGGATATTACCTTACGGGGCGTTTTGCTCGTGCTCGGAAGGAAACGGACGAAGCGCGAGCGCTCGCCATCACACACCAAGTGCACGATCAACTGAGTAGTCTTTAACCGGAAAGCCCTGTGAGCACGCCGTATCGGCAACAGCTACGGCGATGGCGCGCCGATATGATTAATCCATTATATCGTAGGCCATGCCGGCGTCGAGGTCCACATTCCGCATTTGCCCGTTCTTCGCGTAGCATGAGACGAGACTGTTCACTAGTTTTTGTCGATAGTGTGGGAGGAGCGACGGACCGCGGTATGCTGCAATTTTCTGTCTGGTTGTCTCCTTCAAGGGAGTCGGGCGGAAGACCTCGGGGAACAAGACGCGGGAATTAACGAGCGGCTGGTCGATTGTCCCATCGATCAAAATTTCAGGCACGTCGGCGAAAAAAGTCCGAATGTCGCCTGCCAAAAAATCCGCGATCTGCAGGCCTGCGGACTTATGCGAGGATGTCGCGAACTTGACCGTCACCCGCCGCCCCAACCGTGGCATCGCCCGACTGGGTGGCGGCATGACAATCGTGCCGGCATGTGGAATGAGCGGCGTGTTGATTGGCGTCAACGGGAGGAAGCGGGCCAGTTGTCGATGCAACTCTTCGTCGAGTTTCTTCGAGCGGGGATCGAACCAGATTTCACCTGAAAGTCCGCGGGAGCCGAGGAATTGCCCCACGGCGCCGGAAATAGTATGCGCCAACCGGCTTACCGCCCCGCGGACGGCTTCTTCGACCTTTTCGTGAGAGGCGGCGTCACTCAGCTCTGCCGGCGAAGGGGGCATTTTGGAATAACTAGCAACGGCGCGAACGACACGGACCGCCTCTTGAATCAAACCATCAGATGGAACGTGGATGAGGATGATCGCGCTGGTTGACAAAGAGGAGATGAGCTCGGAGATGCCGCGGCCAACCTGTTCGAGAAGGCGCGGATGCTTGGCGAGTTTGGTGTATTTGATCTCCTTCGGCACGTTTCCGCGGTAGGCGTCGGTGACGATTTGCGCCAAGCCCGCATCAAGTTTCGCCGCTTCTTTTTTCGAAACGATGAGTGCGGCGAGGGCGAGCGAGCCGCCAGGTTTCCGGGGAAATTCGTTCGTGTAGGACTCGTCGATGTAAACCACATACTTTTCCCGGCGCGTTCTCGGGCGGGCTGATTTCTTCTTGGGTTTCGAGCCTCGGCGCTCGGCGAGTTCCGCTATCTTCATCATGTCCATCATCAGCGAAAACTCTGACTCCGCGCAGTGCTGACAGTGGTAAATGTCGTGCTCGGGCTGTGATGATTCGATGAAGAGCCAACCGAACTGATTAGAAAGATTACAGGCCCAATCGTAGATTTCGTCTGAACGCCGGTCGCCAAAACGATGCAGGACCGCTTCGCTCACCGAGTCGGGATCGTAGACTTGGTAACCGCAGTCGCATTCATGCAGCAGGCCTTTACGGCTCAGCCACTCCGCTATGATCGATTCGGTTCCTTCCAGAAGTTCGTCTAGTTTCATTGTCCTAAATCGCCATCAGCAATTGCTGCGGCGTGATCTGAAAGTGGGGTTCCCATCCGGCGCCGGGGCCGCATGATGGGGCAGTCACCGGGCTGTCAGGTTGAGAGTCTGCTTCGTCGGGCATCGGAAAAGCGGCGGCGAAAACATAAAATCGGCGCAT
This sequence comes from uncultured Opitutaceae bacterium, assembly GCA_964471615.1. Classification (GTDB taxonomy): domain Bacteria; phylum Verrucomicrobiota; class Verrucomicrobiia; order Opitutales; family Opitutaceae; genus Opi-474. Next base: position 72,969 of record CAYYGV010000001.1, on the reverse strand, counting down.
TTTCGTGTAAATACTAGTATGGGACTACACACTCTTTCCTCCGACTTTTTGGGCATGACACCCAAAGACACGAACGCCGCCGACCTCAGCCTGAACAGCACGCTCACCCGCATGAGCCTGTCCGGAGCCAACGTGCTCTTGTCTCCGGGTTCGGACCTCGTGAACAACAACGCTCCGACGGTCTACAATCCCGGAGTCAAGGGCACGGCGTTGAGCCATCACCAGGCCTTCGCCGGAGCGGATGGTGAACCGGCAGCCGTGGACTATGTGGCACAGGTGCTCGGAAGCATCCCAACGAGCGATATCAGGATCGTCCATGAAGATGAGTTGTGCGTTTTGGGCGATGCGTTGCTGACACTGGCAAGCAATCTCGCGGTGCAGAACCATAATCTGGTCCTTTTCCCAATCCGGGCAGGGCATCGTTTACGTCAGGTATTGGACGGGATGTTGGAGATACACCCGCCGTTCGAGTCGGTGGAATTCAGTGAAGCCGCGAGTAATCCGCGGGACCATTTTTTCCGCGAGTTGATAGCCCAAGCCATCCGGCAACATAACAAGGAGAACGCGCATTTCCGCGTCGCAGTCGTTGACGTGGGCGACTCCGGCGAAGGCACGAAAAAGATGCTGCAACTCCTACGTGAGATCCGCGACAGATCCTATCGACGCCAGCATTGGCAGGTAAACTGCCACGTCTTTCACGAGCACGACAAGAGCTGGAACTTCAAACAATACCAGCGACACGACAAAGGATTTGCCGTGCTTGTTGACACCTATCGAACCTTGGCTGGGAAACGGCTGCTCGACGATTGGGTGGCAGCCATCGGCATGGCCAAGGTTCGTCGGATAACGCCAGGTGGCGTGGTGAGCCTGCCTGAAATCATTGAATCGGTCGCCCCTGCGGCAGTGGTCATCAAGTCGAGGGCGGGGTTTGAGGCCGTTGCCTCGAAGGTCGGAAGTCACACCGCCAACCAAGTCATCAGTCGCTTCCTATTGGATGCGATGGCCACATCGAGCGAATTGCGACGCGTCCCGGAACTTGATCGGTGGAGGGACTGAAGGATTCATGGGACACCACTTTTCTATCTGACGCCGAAAGCATAGTGTGGGCTTCATTTGCGCTTAGGGTGAAGATTTCTGGAGCGAATGGAGCGAATCGGTCGCGCAAAATAGACCTTCTCAATCTTCGATTCGCTTCACCGGTTTGACCAGTGGAGCTTTGCTGCGAGGGAATCTCCTCGAAAAACGCTCCAATTCGCTCCAAAAGGTTCAGAACCTGCCTACGACGGGCAGCCAATTGGATTTCAGGATTTTGCGGAGCCCAAGTGGACCGCGTGGAGAAGTGGTTCTCGATTACTGTCCGACTATCTGGCCGACGGATCGCCACTCACCACGAAGGGCGCGAAGCGCACGAAGACCAAGCCATCGGACCGGGCCTTCGCGTTCTTAGCGCACTTAGCGGTAAAAATAACCCGTCCGTTCTACATAGCGGGTTCCGTCTACCGGAATGGAGTCAGCTCTCCTTGTTTCTTCCTGCCGGCTGACGAGTCATCGCCTTACCGCGTCAGCCACGACCGCGCCCGGATGGTCACGAAGGCGTACGGGAAGATCCAGGACAGGCTGAAGAACGAGAAGTACGCGTACAGGACGCCATAGAGGAACGCCCACGAGCGTTCGTTGCGCAGGTAGTACAGCGCGTTGAAGAACGCCATCACGCCCATCGCCAGCATCAGATGCGGGAAGATCTCGGGACTGGTCCGGATCAGCATCACGAACAGGAAGATCACCGCGTAGTTGACCGGGTAGCGCAGGTTCGTGATGAGCCGCTCGAGCAGCGCGATACAGCGCAGGCCCAGCGGCCGCTTCCCCACGACCCCGAGGAACCGGATCTCCTCGCGGATATAGCTGCGCTCCCACCGCAGGAACATCCGGCACAGTTTCCCATATGACTCCGGCGCCACCGTGTGCACCACGGCCGTGGACTGGTACACGGTGTGATAGCCCGCCTTCAGCACGAAGTTCGTGAGCGCCCGGTCCTCTCCATACGTGCACGGCACGCCCCAGAAGGTCTGCGTCGACCACTCCGCCAGGATCTTCCGAATCACCGCCGTGCGATACGCGGTCAGGGCGCCCGGGCAGCAATACACCGTCTTGTACGACGACTCGACCGCCCGCAGCAGGTCGAACGAGAGAACATAGCGAACGTGTAGCATGCGCGGGATCAGTCCCTCGCGCCGGTTGTACACGGCCACCTTTCCGGCCACGGCCCCCACCTCCCGATCGCGAAACGGCCCCGCAATCGCCAGCAGCGCCTGCGGCTCGATCACACTATCGGAGTCGATCGTCACCACGATCTCGCCCCGCGCCCGCGCAAAGCCATCGGCCAGCACGTCGCGCTTGCCCCGGTTCTGCGCAAACCGCACCGCCGTGACGATCCCCGGATAGCGCGCCGCGGCCGCCTCGATGAAGGTCCAGGTGTCGTCCTTCGACCCGTCGTCCAGCGCGAGGATTTCTAGGCGGTCGCGCGGGTAGTTGGCCCGTGCCACCGACTCGATCGATTTGAGCACCATCGCCCCTTCGTTGTAGGCCGGGATGATCACCGTCATCGACGGCGCCGACTGAGGCTGCGCCGCCACAAAGGGCCGGTAGCGCATCCAGAGCACCGTGCGAAACCCGAGCAGCACCGTGCCCATGAAGGTCCAGACGATCGCCGGCCGGACAATGAAGCGGGCCCAGGGATATTTCTCGACGGACTGCAGAAGCGGCCCAAAAGCCAGGAGCGAGTACGCGTCGTAGGCGAGGATGATGACGCCCGCGGCAATCGCGGCGAACAAGACCAGGTTCCAGCGGCGGCGGGCGGCACTGCTCAGCCGCGCATTGGGTGAACGACGGTCCGCAAAGATCAGCGTCCCGAGGGTTCCATCGAGGGTGGCCGCTTGGCTGAACCGAGCGTCCGCCACGAGCTTGGGGTTTGAGCTCATTGACATGGGGCGCTTGGACGCATGCCGGATTCGCCGGGTTCCAGCCAACGTTTCACCATTTCGGGGTAAATGCGTTGACCCGGGCGCGTGGCCAATTCCCGCCGCAGCGACCTCGTCACCTCCATCACAAGAGATGCCACCGGCGCTCGCGGTTGTCCCCACCGCGCCGCGCTCGGCCCGACCGCCGCCACCCTTACCCCATGGTGGCCAGCGGCATGAGCTTGGCGCCACGACAGTCCTGATCCGCAGCAACCGTGTTGGAGTCGTGTCACGGAATGCGTGACACCGGTTCGTCGTCGAAGGAGGAAATTCCAGCAGCGTTAAGGGAACCACGAACACCAAGCCATCGGATCGGGCCTTCGCGTTCTTGGCGCGCCTAGCGGTGAAACCCAAATCGCCTGCCAGCTTCTTGGCTCCGTCACCAAACCAACGGGCCACGGTATGACCCGCGCCCAAAATTGGTAGAGCGACCCTGCCCTACTTGGGCCCGGGTGGCGTGACCGGGAGTTCCTTTTCCTCAAAGGTAAACATGGCGCGGATTTTCCATTCCTGGCCCGGGCGTCGCGTGAAGATGAACAGGTGCTTCACCATACGCTTCGCCTTCACCACGTCGCCACCGCCGCGGCCGTAGTCGTTGAAGGTGGAATCCTGAAACGAATACGCCAGGTCGTCCTCTTGTTTGAGCAGCGTCTCGGTCGAGGTCGTGTCGCGGAATCGCTTCACGTTGCGAAACACGTGGTCGCGAATCGCATCGCGGCCGATCCGCGTCTGGAACGGCGACCGGAACACGCACTCCGGGTCGAGCATCGCGACCATCGCCGGAATGTCGCCGCGGTCCCAAGCCGCGTCGTAGGCGTGCGTCAGCTTGATGAACACGCTCTCCGGCTCCGCCGCCCGGGCCAACACGGGCCCGAGGCACGCCATCACGATCAGCCAAGTCGCACGCGACGCAGTCATCGCCCCCGCCACAAAGTCCCTCATCTACCGCGAAGCAAGCTCTGGATCCGCGGGGCGCGATTTAGTAGCGGACGTATTGAGTCGACGGGAGGACCAACCGGGTACGCGCCAAGCTCGGCCGGGGCCCTTCGGCTCCGGCGCCAATCACTCGGTCAGTGACGAGTGGTGACTGACCACGATGGAGGGAAGCACACGAAGGCCAAGCCATCGGATCGAGTCTTCGTGTGCTTCGCGCGCTTAGCGGCGAACACAAACCCTTCGGACCGCCCTCAGGGCAATTCTGCGGCGAGGCATTGCCGATTTCGCGCCACAGCGTACCGTGGGGTGCCCCCTCCGTGAAAAGCCCATGAGACCCCTGCCCCTTGCCCTCGCTGTTTCGCTCGGCGCGCTGGCTCTTGCCGGCTGCGCTTCCTCCCAATCCGCTCGCATTCAGGAGAAGGCCACGGTGTTTCAATCCCTCACGCCCAAGCAGCAGAAGCAGATCCGGGCGCATCAAGTGAAGGTGGGGTTCACCCCCGACATGGTCTATCTCTCGCTCGGCAGTCCTTCGAGTGTCCGGACCGTGGCCGACGCCAAGACGCCGGTCGAGGAGTGGCGGTATGAGCGCTATGTGCCGGACCCGGGCACGGATGGGTTCGAGAACCGCGACCTCACCAGCGACCTGAAATCGGGCGACCACCAGGGCTCCGACCGCTACGCGCCGCAGCAAGTGCCGTTGACGCACGACGTGTGCACGCTGGTCCTCCAGTTCCGCGACGGCCACGTCGTCACCATCCGTACGACCTAGCGCAGCCGTGCCCAAGCACCTGCGGCGGTTTTGTTTTTTACCGCGAAGGACGCGAAGCACACGAAGACCAAGCCATCGGCCCGGAGCTTCGTGCGCTTCGCGCCCTTCGTGGCTAAAATAGAATCACCGCCGCGGTGACGTCTCGTTGTTGTACCTGACTTCCCCAGCCCGCGCGTCTTAGGGTCATGAGCATGACTCTTTCGTGGCGGCGGTGGATGTTGAACCTGACGGTCGTGGCCGCGGTGGCCGCACTGTTTTCCAACGCGGCGGCCGCGGCACCGGGGGATCCGCGGATGCTCGTCGTGACCACCGACCTGACCAAGGAGGGCAAGGTCTTCCCGGAGGCGACGGCCGAGAGTCCCATTTTCTACGTGCCGGTGTTCCTCGGCTACTCGGATAGCGGCGGCGAGATCGCGCAGCACTACCAGCGGAAGCCGCCGTCCGACGAAGACATCCAGCGTCTCGTCGTCAACGCCCTCAAGGAACGCCACTACCTCCTCGCCTCCCACGAGCACCCGCCGTCCGTCACGGTGGCCGTCGAATGGGGCACGATCACGCCCCTGTTTGTGGGCAACAAGGTCAAGAATGCCGCCGAGATACGGGCGCGCGTGCTCGGCGACCAAGCGCGGGACACCGCATGGAGAACAGCCGGCTACACCCGCGAGCTGATGTCCCTCACCGGCCGCCATTTCATCATGATCTCCGCCTTCGCCTACCAGCGGACCGCGACCAGGGACCATCCCGACGTGCTGCTCTGGCGCACGCACTCCACGACGGACCTCTGGGGTAACTACCTCGAGGAAGTGATCAAGCCCATGATCACCGTCGCGACTCCCGCGCTCGGCCGGTTCACCAAGCCCAGCGTCGACTGGCACGCGCCCGAAGGCCGCGTCATCGTCGGCGAGCCGGTCATGAAGGACCCCCAGCCGCGGTAGCGGGTGGGAGTTGAAGGTTGAATGCTGAGAGTTGAAAGGCGGAGGGTTGGCGGTGCTGGAGGTGGATCCCGGCGTCAAACGTGGGCGGGGTGGGTTTCTTCACCACGAAGGGCGCCAAGAGCACGAAGTCCAAACCATCGGATTGGGCTTCGTGCGCTTCGCGCTCTTCGTGTCGAAACAAACCTCCGCGCCACCTTCGAGTACCGCACCGCACTTGGTGGTGAATCGGCGGCCGGTCTTTCAGCTTTCAACCGAGTACTTTCAACGGCCATGCTGCCCCTGCCATGCCGCTTCGCCGCAAGAACATCTTCCGGGTTCCGCCGCCGGCGCCGACCACGATCTACGTGCGGCCGGGGTATAATCGCGTGTTGGCGGAGGAGTTTGAGGCGCTGAAGCGCAAGCGCGTCGATCTCGTGAAGGACAAGGTCGAGGCCCATAGTCAGGGCGACCTGCGCGAGAATTTCGGGTTCAAGGCCGCCAAGGAGGCCATCCGCGCCGTCGACCGCAAGATGACCGCCCTCGACCGCTTCGTCGCGCGCAACACGTTCATCGAGGTCGACCCCGTCGCGTGGCTCACCAAGCCGACCGACACGCTGCAGCTCGGTCACGTGGTCACAGTCGAGAAACAGGACGTCGCCACGAAGCGGAAACACCGGTTCACGTTTTTGGTCACGACTCATGGCGAGACCGCGAGCGACGAAGAGACCGGCATCGAGTGCCTGCCGCACAATTCCCCGCTCGCCGCCGCGATGCTCGGCCTGGCCGCCGGTGCACCGACGAAGGTGATGCTCCCCGCCGGCGAGGCGATCCTGACCCTCGTCGCGATCCGCAACCCCACCCAAGCCGAACTCGACCGCCTGTTGACCGCGATCAAGGCCCCCGAGCTGGAGGACGAAGAAACGGAGTAGGATCGATCCGGGTTACAGGAGGTAACGGAGGCGGGTGGTCGCAGTTGAAGGTTGAAAGGTGACGGTTGAAAGCAGGGCAGCCTTCGTGGCCTTCGCGCCCTTCGTGGTAAAACTCCACTCCGAGCTCACCCACCGTCCACCGTCCACCGATCCCCGTCCACCGTGCGCGCAAAGCGCGCCTACCGTCCGCCGAACCGACGGGCTTTCCATCCGGCGATCTGTTGATCCTGGTATTTCTGCAGGGCGACACGTTGGCTCGGGTTCAACAGCGGGGCGACCTGCCGCATGGTCTGGGCGAAGGCGTGTTGTCGTGCCTCAACCTCCCGCTGATAGGCCGCGTCCGAGGCCAGCGACTCGGACAGCAGGAGTTGGGGATGCGCCCCGTACGCGAGGTAGGCTTCCAGTGTCGAATCCACCACAAGGGCGAGTTCCGGTTCGCTGAAAGTCGCGCCATGCCGCGACGCGATCGCCGCATACAGGGATAGGTCGCGTTCAATCGGGATCCGCTGCTTGGCCGTGCGGTATTCCTGGAAAGCCCCCTCCCCGATCAGGTCCCGGATCTGTTGCTCAAACGCTTCCACCTGCGGACGCATGAAGGCATTCGCGTCCTGCAAGGTCTTGATCTCCCCCGACTGAATCCGGGCCCTGCGCTCGGACAGGAGATTCCCTTCCGCGATCACCAAGTCCAAGAACCGCTCAATCTGCGCAGACGAGAGCCGCGTTCGCGCTAGGAACCCATTGAATTCTCGCCGCAACCGATCCCGATTCCGTGTCGCCTGATCGAGCCGATGTCTCGGCCCCGGTGGTTTCTCATTCAACGCGGGCCCACCCACTCTGTCCCCGGCAGGCCGCACCACTAGATTGGACACCACCGGTTCAGTTGCCAGCCCGAGCACGAGATAGCCCACCACGCCTGCCATCAGGGCGGTAAGAAAACTAAGGGACAAGATGCGGTGGGGCTTGGTCACGGGAGTTTCAAGCAAAGGTTGGTGCTACTCGGACGTTAGCTCCTAGGGATCGATCCAGTTCTCGAGGTCGTCCAGACACTGGTCGACTTGGAAGGCCAGTTCCGAGCTGTCGAACGTGTTGAGAATGTCGCCCAGCATGTTCGACATATTGACGTACGAGTTGAAATCGATCGACCCGCCCTGCTCCAGGTAGACGTTGATGCCAGCCAGAAAGTCGCCCGCGTTGTCCTCGGCGTTGCCACCGGTGAAATCGCCGATCGTGAGGTCACCAATGCGGCCGACGAACCAAGTCTCCTCGGCATTGGTGACAATGCCGTAGCCGAAGGTGGTGCTCGCCGCCGGACCTTCCATGACGTCCAGTTCATATTGCGCTGAGATCATCTCAATATTCTGGGCGGTAGAGAGCAGCGTATAGCCTTCACCGAGGGTCCCCGACAGCATGTCGTTGACGAGTTCGCTGCTGACATCCGTCTCGCCGGTGACCGTGCCCCACCCATCCATGATGAATACATGAAAGGTGCCGTTGCCGTTGTCGCTGACGCCTTCGATCAGATCGCTGTTCAGCGAACCATAGACGCCCTCAGTCTGACCGCGGGCGGTACCAAACAGGGTAAACAACAAGCCAAGCAGGACCAAGGCCCGCGGCGATAGGACAAGACGCATAGCTGAATCTCCTGGGATGAGGGTTGGGCGCCGGTTGTGCGGCTGCGCCCGTAGCAGTCGCCGGCTATTCCCGTTCCTTACTGAACGACGCCACAATCTCCCCGAGCGCCTATGTTCAGGTCCCAATTCAGCTAGACAGCACCGGCGCCGATCATTTTCCGATCCGGTTTACAGGAGGTAACGGAGGGAACGGAGGCTGGTGGGTCGCAGTTGAAGGTTGAATGGTGACGGTTGAAGGCCGGGCTGCCTTCGTGGCCTTCGCGCTCTTCGTGGTAAGACTCCACTCCGAGCTCACCCACCGTCCACAGTCCACCGTCCACCGTGCGCGCACCGCGCGCTACCGGCGCCGGAACGCCGGGTTCGTCGGGAGCGTTCCGATCTCGCGGCGAATCACGGCGGGAGTCGTGGGATCGTTCTGCCAGTAGAGGAGCCAGTCGGTCACCAGCGGATCCGTGCGCTCGAACGAGCCGATCGACCAACCCGCGATCTGGTAGGTCATGCCGCGGGCGACCTGGGCGTTCAGGCCCTTCGCCCCGCCCTTCGCCTTCGTCCACGCTTCAAAGCTCGGGTAATCCCCCGCCCCGGCCAGCAGGTCCACCAGCGGACGCAGGTAGCTCTGGTCCCCCGTGGCCATCCAGCCGGCCCAGCAGCGGTCCATGACCTGCCCGATGCTCGCCGCGGCCTGCACGTCCACCGGATCGTGAAACTGCGGGAGCTGCCGCGGGTCTGCCAGCGGCGCGAGGGTCTTGAACGGCGCGAGCGCCTCGGCGTTTTCCGTCGGGAACATCGCCCGCAGGTCCGCACCGCCCAGCCGGAGCACCCACAGCAGCGCCGACTGCACGGCGGGCTCGAGCTGCGGGTAGGCCGCGACCACCGTCGCCCGCGTCGACGCGTCGGCGTTGAACGCATACGCGAAGAACGCGTGCACCGGCGACGCCTTCAGCATCCGCGACTTCGCCACGACGTTGAACCACGCCAGCAATTCGCCCGTCGAACGCACCGCCTGATAGCCGCGCAGTTGGTTGCCGACCTGTTGCTCGCTGGGCGGCGGCGCTTTCAGCCAGTCCGTCACGGTCTTAACGGGCACCCGCGTGGGCTCGGTCTTCACCGGCTGCGCCGCCCCGACCACCTCCACTGCAAACTCGAGTTCGCCGGTCTGAGCAGTGGGCACCGTCCAGTCGACGGGGAATACGGCCACCGCCATCAGCGCCATCGCGTCGGCCGCGTGGGCGAGATCGGCCTCGCTGACCCCGCCGGCCTTGAGGGCCATCAGGGCCATGTCGGCACCCTCGCCCTTCACGCGACGAGCCGCCTGCGGCTTCAGCCCGCGGCGCTCGAGAATGGTGCGGTCGGCGGACTTGATGGTAAGGTTGATGGTGACCCCGTCGAACTGACTCTCGTGCGCTGGTCCCTGCGCGAGGAGCCCGACGGACACCGCCTGACCGGGCGCGAGGTCCTTGTACCACACGGGCACATTCACCGCACCCTGCGGCGGCAGGCGCCCAGCCCAGTCGCGCGGCAGCACGAACACGTGGGGCCCGATCTGGTTGGGCAGCGTGGTGCCCTGCGCGAGTTTCAGCTCGGCCCGCAGCGCGAGCGAGAGACCAAGCCCGACGATCACTCCCAGCAGGCAGCGGCGAATCATGTGGTCCACCATGGACTATTACGAAGCACAGGCAAGGGTGCGAAAGGAGCGATCGTTGAAGCAGGAAAATACCAAACCAAAATGGTTGGCTGGAATACGTGGTCAGAGACTTGGGAGCGGGCCACTCGCAGTCGAGCATCACACCAATCTGCCAGCTTTGCGCTGCAGGCCGCAGCGGCTAAGGCGAACGGCGACGATGTCGTCGATGGCAAGAACCGGGCGGAGCGGGTCAGGAGGCTACTACTCGGGCTTCGGTCCGGGCCGACGGAGCCTCGACAAGGCCCAGTCGAACGGCGTGCAGCGTGAGCTGCGCGACGGACCGGAGACCGGTCCGTCGCATGATGCTGGCCCGGTGATTTTCAACGGTGCGAATACTCAGCGAAAGACGCACGGCGATTTCTCTGGAAGGAAACCCCTCAGCGAGGAGCCGGAGGACCTCCAACTCCCGGGCCGAAAGCTCGACCGGCTGCTCCAGCCGGTCGGATGCCTGGGCGATGCGTCGAAGACTGCGGGCGACCGCGGTCCCGAGGTAGGTGCGCCCGGCGCCGATCGCCTCGAGCGCGGCGGTAAATTCGCCGAAGCTGGCGGTCTTCTCGATGTAACCGCGGGCTCCGCAGGCGAGAGCCTCGCGGACGGCGAGGTCGGTGGTGTTCGCCGAGAAGACGAGGACGAGCGGCGGCGGCTCGTTGCGCACGAGGCTCATGAACTCGGAGCCGAGTCCGTCGAGCAGCATCCAGTCGAGCACCACGATCTCGGGCTTCTTCTCGTGGGCGACGCGGAGCGCCTCCTCGACGGCGCCGGCCTCGCCCACAACCTCGAAGCCAGGCATGGCGGAGACAAAGGCGACGAGCATCTGACGGATCGCGGTCTGGTCTTCGACGACCATCACGGTGTGCTTGGCAGGGGCGGGAGTGGGAGCGGTGGCGGGCATGACGCCAAAATACAGATTCCAAACGCGAAACTTAATAGGTAGTTCTTGTTCGCGGTTTCCACGTATCCCCTGCGTGGTCTTGGCACGGGGTGCCATGATGCTCGCGCGGCAAGACAAGTCTTCCCGCGCGCTGCACAACCCGCTGGACGTTAACCGCCGCCGCCCGTCACGACCCCGCCGCCCCGTCGTGCGCCGCGCGCGAGTCCACCGCGTGGAACGTCCCGTGGAATAATTCCACCGGGCGGATATTGGCGGTTTTTTGACGAATCCGCGCGGATTTCTCCGGGGAAAATGGAAATCTACCCGTGCCAATCTCCGGTCCGCGTAAATTTTTTTTTGCGCGCCGTGTTGACTACAACGCGGGCAAGGGCGGGTCGGCTACACACGGACCCGAATGCCTCCGCAGAAGCAAGTGAAGCGGCGGGCGGCGGCAGACGGCCTAGCGGACTTCGATGAAGGCGGAGCCGAAGGCGGCGAGCTGGAGCGCGACAGTGAGGGAATTCCCGGACGTGCGCCGGGAAGCGAGACGGCCGCTCCGGCCGGTAGCCGGATTGTGCAACATCGCCCGGCCGAGCACCGGCAGACGGCACCGGCCCGCGAAGGGACGCCCGGAGGCGTTCACGAGGAAGAACGCCGTCGACTGCCGGGCCCCGAGACGGACCGCAACCATCGCCTTCGAACGCGGCGCGAATTCGCAGTGAGCATAACCCCTCGCCTGCAATCGGACCGCGCAGGCGTCCGGCTCCGAACCAGCCTCAGCGAACGTCGGGGCCTGCTGAATCCGTCGCCAGGCGGATTGCACGGACGCATCGTGATCGCTGCCCTCGGCGGCAAACCGGGGCGCGCGGGCGTGGGCCACCACGTCGCCTCCGGCCGCGGCGAAGCGTCCGACGGTCCGCAGCGTCGCCTGTCGCACCGTGTCCGCCGGGGGCACCACGAGCGCGGCGTAGCGGCGGGTCCCGACGACGAGGGACCTTCCCACCACGCGCGCGCGGGCGAGGCTGGCCTCGTCGACCACATCGTAGTCGACCTGATGTTGGAGCAGGCTGCGACAGAGATCGGTGAAGGCCGCGTCAAGGAAGCGCACGTCGGCGTCGGGATGCGGCTCGTACATCGAGCGGTGCGACGGCGTGTAGTGGGCCTGGAGCGAGCGGATCGGATAGAGGACGGCGACACGGTTCGTGATCGTGGCCGCGGTGAACCGGGCATTCAGCCGGGTGACGTGCTCGGTGTACCGCCGGTACTCTCGCGGCGGAAACTCGCCGGGCTTGAGCTCGGCCGCGGGCTTGAAGGAAAGCGTGTAGTACGAGCAGAGGTCCGTGATGCCGCCGGCGAACAGCAGTCCCGCGGTGCATTGCATCTGTTCGATCGAGGCATGGTGCTTGTCCATGATCCCGAAAAAGTCGCTGATCTCGCACATCACGCGGCGGCTCCCCTGCAGGCGGGCGGCGGAGCCCGCGATCTTGGCCACCATGAAGTAGTCCTTCGCCATGATCTTCTCCGGATCCGACGTGATCATGTCGATGCCGGGGATGTCGAAGCGGCGGTAGCAGCCGAAGGGCTCGCCGTTGAACATCGTCTGCCAGACCATCGTCTCCTCTCCGAGCAGGTGGCCGCTCGAGGCGACACGGTGCCGGCGGCACCAGCGCTGGAGCCCGCCGAAGAAATCCTCGGCGCAGAGCTCGCCGATGAGGTCCCAGAAATCGCACCGGACCCGGCGGTCCAGCGGACCCGTGTTGACGAACAGCCGCTCGAGGTGCGGCCGGAGCGCGTAACCCTTGCGCGCCCGGAACTCGGCCGGCAACCGCGGGTGCCAGGGCAGCGTGAGCGGATAGTCGCGGTCCTTCGGGATGTAGGTGGCGATCAGCGAGGGCTCGTCGGTGAAAAACGCCTCGACGTAGCGCGCGATCGGACGGAGCAGCCGGGCGTATTCATCGTGGGTGACGGCGAGGAAGGTCGAGGTCGTCTTGGGATCGAGGAGGTTCGGGCAGGCCCGCTTCTGGTAGAAATTCTCGGTCGCATGCGTGGCCTCGTAGAGCCGCGTGACCTCGTAGCGGGGACGCCCCTGTCCATCGACGTGGCGCACCAGCCCGACCGCCTCGGTCGAAGGGGCCTCCTCGATGACTCGTCCGCCTGCCGCCGGGCTCGGGTAGCCCTCCTCGTCGTAGATCCACACGCGCAGGCCGGCGGCGTGGGCGAGGCGCACCCCGCGGACAAGCAGCTCCCAGGCGGCGGGATCGCGCAGGTAGCGCTTGAAGCTGACATTGGTGACGATGCCGCCGAGGCCCGCGGCGTGTAGCGCGCCGAGCCGCTCGCGCAGTCCCGCGTCCGTGGTGTCGGGCCACTGATCGAGCCCGTGGACAATCTGCAGCGGGCGATTCGAGTTCGGAAAGGACGCGGGAGCAGAGCGGCGCGGGGAACGTTTCATCGGGGCTGGCGCATCAGGCGACAGACCGGCGCCGGAGGCAAACGCGAAGCGGAGGGCAGATGCGCCACAGAGGGCACGGAGGATGCACTGAGGTCACCGAGGATGAACCCTTGGTCCCAGAGCGAGATTCCTGACTCGGTGACCTCGGTGCATCCTCCGTGTTCTCGGTGAATCAAAAACCTTACCCCATCGTCCGATTTTCCGGCAGAGCAGAGGTCACTGCGCGGACGACGGTCCCTAGTTCCGGCCGACCAGGCGCCACCATCGCAGCAGGCCGGTGCCCAGCAGGACGAGACCGGCGAGCGCGAAGGCGTCGTTGATCCAGTACCACTGCCTGAAAAACAGGACGCCCGAGTGGAGGCGCGATGCCACCGTGTAATACGGCACGATCGTGGCGCGGGGCCCGCGGAACGACTGGCCGGTGAGCTCGCGCCCGTCGGCGTCGGACACATGCAGCATTGCGCCGTGCTTCCAGAGCAGGCGGCCGTCGGCCAAAGGCGACACCTCGCTCGCCATCGAGAGGTGCGAACCCGCGGGGGCGACAGCGGTCCAGCCCCGGGCGGTCCGGCGCTGGGCGGTGCCGCTCATGCCGTTGGGCGCGAGCAGTTCGTCACCGATCCAGCGCAGCCGCAGCACCCCGCCTTTCACGCTCGTCTCGGCGCGCCAGGTGCGGCCAAAGTCGTCGGTCGTGTAGAGGCCGGTCCTGGTGCCGAGGGAAAAGCGCGCGGGCTCGCCGGGATAGGCGGCGATGCACTCGATCCAGTCGGACCACGAGTTCATCCTGTAGGTCGGCGGCAACGCTGCCGGACGGACCGGCGTAGCCTTGAAGAGCGGAGACAAGGCGGTGAAGTGCCCGATGTAGATCCCGGTGACGAACAACGCGGCAAGCGGCACGACCAGCACGGGACCGAGCCACTTGGCGTGGGCGCTGACCAGCCAGACCAGCGCGGAGCGCCGAACGCCGACCGCGGGACGCGGGCGGCCGGCGGTTCGGTGGCGGCGCCATCGCCACGGCAGCCACCACAGCAGCAGGCCCGTGAACGACAACCCCACCAGGCCGAGGCCGGCGAGATCGTTGATCCACTCGTCCCACGGAGCGCCGAAGAATCCGCGGCCGTAGTGGAGGTCGAGCGTGAGCCGGGACAAGTCGGTACCCGGAGCCGTGGTGGTGGCCGCCGCCGGGCCGAGCGGTAGCCACCTGACCACCGGGGTGGCCGGAGAGGTGGCCAGGCGGAAAATGTGCCGCCGGTCCTCCACCCCGAGCAGCTCGTCCGGGGTGCTCCCGCGCGCGAGCGCACTGACGCGGACGCCCGCGAGCGCGTGGCGCTGCAGCGAGCGGCCGCGGTCGCGCGAGACCCAGACGCCGTCATTCGTGCCGAACCAGATCGCGCCCCAGTCGGGTTCGGGCTCGACGGCCATGACGATGAGCGGCCGGTCGACCGCCGCGACGGACGCCTGCCACGTCTCGCCTCCGTCGCCACTCCACCACGCGCCTCGCACGCCCGCGGCCAACTGACGTCGGCCGTCGGCCGGGTCCACCTGCAGAAACCGCGCGAGGCTGGACTCGGCGGTCTTCACGACCGGGTCGGGGAGCCAGCGGGCCGGAAGGCCGCGCTGCCAGATCCAGTCCCAGTCCTCGCGGTGGTTCAGGATGAACCCGGTGGCGCCAAGCACGCCCAGCCACGCGAGCGCGGCGAGCCCGGCCCATTTGTGCCAACGGCGGGACGACCACCAAGTCGACCGGGAAGGATCCGGTCGCGGCGATGCAGAGGCGATGGAGACAGCTGGGTTCATGGTGGCCGCTAGAATTTCGCCACGAGCTCGAGGTACCAGGACCGTCCCGGCTGGCGGTAGAACTGGAAGTACTCGCGATCGAGGGCGTTCGTGACGGCGAGGCTGGCGCGCAGCTGGCGCGTGACCTGGGCGCCGACTTTCACGTCGACGACGGGGTAGGCGTCGTAGGCACCCATCACGCCATTGATCGTGCTCGTGTTGAGATCGTCGCTGCGCGGGAAGACATGCGACGAGTAGCGCGCGACGACATCGACGCTGAAGCGGGGGCTGGCCCAGCCCACGGACACACTGGCCTGCTGCAGCGGCACATCGCCGAGGCGCTTGCCGACGCTGGCCGGCGTGGCGTCGTTGCGGTTGAGCTCGGAGTCGGTGTAGCTGAAGCTGCCGCCGACCTCGAAGCCGGCGCCAAGCGGCTGGCGGATCGTCGACTCGAGGCCGAGGATGCGGGCCGCGCCGGCGTTGATATTGCGGTTCAGGTCGTTGGCCGTGCCGCTGATGATCGCCTTCTGGTAGAGCAGGTCGCGGAGCTCGTTGACGTATCCAGTGAGGGTCACACGGCCCTTGGTCGACAGCGTGTAGTCGCCGCCGATCTCCGCGGTGCGCAGCGTCTCGGGCCGGAGATTCGGATCCGCCTCCGTCACGCGCACGCCCACGGGCCCGGTCTTGGTCGTGAAGCTCGGGGCGTAGAGGTCTAGCAGCGTCGGCGTGCGGAAGGCGGTCCCGGCTGACGCGCGCAGCGTGAGATCCGGGGCGGCCCGCCAGACCAGCGAGGCCTTCGGGCTGAAGGCAGTGGCGCCGCGCGACGGATAGGAATTGTCGGAGGCGACGAGCGCAGGCTGAGCTGTCGTCGCGGTCTGGGTGGCGCGGCCGCGGGTGGTCCAGTGGTCGTACCGCGCGCCGAGGTAGGCGGTGAGCGCGGGGGTCAACGTGAAGCGATCCTGGAGGAAGTAGCCCCATGTGTGGTTGCGGCCGGTCGCGTCGTAGTAGACGGAGGACCAGTGGTCAGGGTCGCGCCAGTTCGCGAGATCGGCGTTTTGACGGTGAAACGCGTTGCCCTGGAAGGCGGCGCCGACAACGAGCTCATGGCGGTCGCCGAGCCGAACCGTGTACTGCGCGCTGAAGTCATCGCGGATGCTCGGCGAACTGGAGATCGTGCCGGCGCCGGACGCATAAGTTGCGACGCCGGTGCGCGGCGAGACGAAGAAGGAGCCGAGCATGTTCCGACCGGCGGCGAACTCGAGATGCGCGCCGCCAGGGAGGATCACGTCGTAGTTCGCGTAGAAGCGACGGGCGTCCTCGACGCTCGGCGTGAGCACCAGGAAATCCGTCTCGGTCACCGAAAACCGCAGCGGCGCCGGATCGTTGAACGTGACGGTGCCGGAAAAGACCGCGGCGCCAGAGCCATCATGGAGGTAGCTCGTGTACGGCGTGAACCCGGTGCGGTAGCGGTCGTAGGAATAGCCGGCGGTCAGCTTGCCGGAAGTCCCGACGGCATACTGGAGCTTGGTGAAGACATTGACCTGGTTCCAGGGCCGCCTGCCCTTGTCGCCGGCGACGTAGGAAGCCACGCCGGTGGGGCTGAGGGTGGGCGTGGCGCCGCTCACCGGGATGGAACCCGTGCCGGCGCCCGCGGTGGCCTGTTTCACGATCAGGTCGCCGACATAACTCTCGTTGTCGCGGTAGCTGAGCCCGAGCGTGACACCGAGCCCGGCGGCGAGGACATCGCGGAAGACGAGCGAGGCGCCGGACTGCGCGACACCGCCACCGCCGGCGCCCACGCGGAGAACGACCTCGCGGCGATCGGGAGTGCGCGTGATGACATTGATGACGCCGCCCATGGCGTTGCCGCCGTAGAGCGAGGAAAAGGCGCCCGGCACGGCCTCGATGCGCGCGATATCGTCGAGGGGAATGCTGGACCAGTTGATGCCGGTGGAATAGGCGCTGTTGATCGGCTGGCCGTCGACGAGCACGAGCGTGCGCTTGTCGGAGATGCCGCGCATCGTGACGCCGCCCTGGCCGGCGCCCGGCGTGTTGATGCCGAACGGACTGCCGCGAAAATACAGACCAGGTACGCCGGCCAGCGCGTCGCCCAGGCGGAAGGAAGAACGCTGATCGATCTGGGCCGCGTCGACGACGTACACGTTGGCGGGAGCCTCGGCGACGGAGACGGCGGTGCGGGTGGCGGTGACCACGAATTTTTCGAGAGCCACGGACGGCGCGAGGGCATCATCCGCAGCGTGAAGTGAGGCGCCGGCGCAAACGCCGGCAGCAAGGAGGAATCGGGAGGAGAGGTTCATGAGGAGGAGCGGAAACAAGCGTTGCTCCCGCGCACGGACCGGGCCGCGGGATGCGGCCGCGCGTCGGCGCGGGGTTGCGGACAAAACCGCAGGAAGGGCCGAGAGGGCCCGGGGGCACGACCGACCCGTCACGGGCCGGTCAACCAGCTTGATTTCAGGCCGCTCGCGGCGGCGGAGTCGGCGGCACCGGACGATCGGCGCTCAAGGGATTGCGGTCGCTAGGCGACCACGGCGCGCACTCGGGCGCGGAAAAAACAAAACGCGGCGAAGGCGGGCAGAGCATGACCAGTTTCGCCTTTGAGCCGTCCTGGGGCATGGCGGCTTCCTGCTGTTGCTTCGCCTGATTCACGGCTTTGCAGATGCCGCACATCTCGCCATCGAAGGTCCGCTTCGCCGCCTGCACATACGACATTGACTCGGCATACCGGAAGAACATCCGGCCCCACCCCGCCGTCTGCACGAAGTCCCACTGCACGCCGGTGGCTAGCAGCCACGCGAAAAGGACGGCGACGACTTTCAGGCGATGCGACACGGGCGGACGGAATGGCGGAGCGATCGCGACCTAGGCAAGAGGATTGTGTTTCGCCGCGAGGAAGCGGTCGACATCAGGCCGCGGCCGTACCGAAGACGAGACGGACGGAACCAATTCCAGGGAACCAAGGCTGCGGAAAAGGTACGATGGCTCTGCAGCGTAGGATTCGCCTCTCAAGTTCACCCACAAAAGAGCCGATTAGGTCTTTACCCCATCATCGCGCCAATTTCTGCAAACAGGTGGCAGTGAACAAAGAATACGATTTTTTTACGATTTTAGATCTGACAATCGGAGAAAACTCGCCATGACACCTTTCGTGCTCATCACCCTGCTGCTGGCCAGTCTGGCTGGAACATGCGCGTTATGGTACGCCGTCGCGCATGCGGTGCAGGGCTATCAGGACGAGACCGGATTCCATGAAGGGCCGGAGCCCCGTCCGCTCGAGAGTGCGGTGGGACATCGCGTTGAGAGCTTCGGGACCTGGACTGCGAATTCGACTCCGCCGGTGACCCGGCGTCGGACGGCGAAGCGCGGCGAGTTCGAGCATGCGGCGGTGGACTTGGGCTGAGCCCGAGTCGAATTGGATTGTAGCCGCAAGAAGGCGCAGAAGGCGCAGGTCGATCTCGTCGGTCGACGGTGGCGTGTGCGCGGTTGATCGAGGCGAGGTCACGGAGAACACGGAGCGGGCACGGAGGGCACTGAGTGAGTCGGCGTTTGCCCTTGGGTCG
This sequence comes from uncultured Opitutaceae bacterium, assembly GCA_964471615.1. Lineage (GTDB taxonomy): Bacteria > Verrucomicrobiota > Verrucomicrobiia > Opitutales > Opitutaceae > Opi-474. Next base: position 54,418 of record CAYYGV010000001.1, on the reverse strand, counting down.
GTGGTTTGGGCCCGGTGAATTCGGTGCAGCCTCGGTGAACTCGGCGACCTAGAACCAGGGATGGCTTCCTTCCTGCTTGGCAGGATTATGGCGATTCCGCGAATTCGCGCGTCATGCCGTAAATCTTTAGCTAAATTCCTTGCAATCGCCTTACCCGAATAGGATTCTTGGACTCCCCATTAGGGAAGAACCGCACTGCGAACGAGTGGCCTAGTTCCCTAACCGAGAAGAACCTACACCGCATCCTTGCCATCCGGACCGATCTGAACCGTGAGATAAGGGAATTCCTTAGTACACAGTCTCGTCGCACGATAAAGCGTTCAAGACCAGTGGATAATAAGACTATTACCAACGACAATTTTCCGTCCAAGCCAAACTCAAGATTGCCGCTGCCTTTCCTGAAAACCTGAACGCCGCTGAACCACCCTGCATGCGTCCTCGTTCTGCACAATTCTCCGCCAGCAACTATCCGTATAAGACGGCGGTAAGAATGCAGGTGGCGCCATCGACCCCGATGCCGCGCTGGAAGCGAGTCGTTGATATCGTGCTCTGCGTGCTGGCGCTGCCCTTCCTGGGGATGGTGACCCTCGTCACGACAATCCTGATGCGGCTGGTTTCCCCGGGGCCGGTTTTTTTCCGCCAGGAGCGGGTGGGCTATCTCGGCCGCGGTTTCATGATCTACAAGTTCCGCACGATGAAAGTTGGCGCGGACACGAGCCTGCACCGCGATCACACGAAGGGTTTGATCGGGTCGAATGCGCCGATGATGAAGATGGACAACCGGGGAGACTCGCGGCTGATCCCGGGGGCGAAGTGGATTCGGGCGCTGGGGATCGACGAGCTGCCGCAGCTGATCAACGTGCTGCGCGGCGAGATGAGTTTCGTGGGACCGCGCCCGTGCGTGCCCTACGAGTACGAGCATTACCTGCCGTGGCAGCGGGAACGGTTCAGTACCCTGCCCGGCCTGACGGGCCTCTGGCAGGTGTCCGGGAAGAACCGCACGACGTTCGACCAGATGATCCGCCTGGACATTCACTATGCGCACCACAAGTCGCCGTGGATGGACACGCGCATCATCCTGCGCACACCGCTCGCGATCCTCCAGCAGCTGCTCGACTCGCGGGCGAGGCACCGCGCGGAGACGTCAATGGTTGAGACCGGCTCGGGCCTGCCGGGCATCGGCTCGGCCATCAAGAGCAGGTAAGCAGATTTACCTCTCGCGGGTGAGGCGGATCGCGCTCACCTCAATGAGCTTCCAGCAATCCTTCACTAATGAAGAAGCCCGTTAATATTGGTGTGGTCGGCGGCGGCTATTGGGGCCCCAACCTGATGCGAAACTTCCGGTCATTGCCGGACTGCCGGCTCAGGACGATCTGCGACATCAGCGAGGAGCGGCTCAGGCACCTGAAGGCGCTTTATCCCGAGGCCACCGGCGAAACGAAGTTCGAGAACATGCTCGCCGATCCCGAGATCCATGCGGTCTCAATCGCGACCTCGGTGCGCCTGCACTATCCGATGGCGAAGGCCGCGCTCCTGGCGGGCAAGCACACCATGATCGAGAAGCCGATGGCGGCGTCGGTCGCCCATTGCGAGGAACTCATCTCCATCGCGCGCGAGAAGGGCCTGACCCTGATGGTCGGCCACACGTTCCTGTACTCGGCGCCTGTCCGGAAGATCAAGGAAATCGTCGACAACAATGACATCGGCGACCTGCGCTACATCTCGGCGCGCCGCCTCAATCTCGGCCTGTTCCAGAAGGACATCAACGTGGCGTGGGACCTCGCGCCGCACGACATTTCAATCATCCTCTACATCATGGGCGAGTCGCCCCTGAGCGTGAACTGCCGCGGCGGCGCGCACGTCACGAAGGGCATCGAGGACGTCACGTCGATGACCCTCCAGTTCTCCCGCGAGCGCACCGCGATGATCACGAGCAGCTGGCACGACCCGCGCAAGATCCGCGAGATGACCATCGTCGGCAGCAAGCGGATGATCGTGTACGACGACATTGCGCAGCAGGAGAAGATCAAGATCTACGACGCCCGCGTGGAGCGTCCGCCGCACTACGACACTTTCGGCGAGTTTCAGTACGCGTACCACTACGGCGACATCTACTCGCCGTACATCAAGCTGGACGAACCGCTGAAGACCGAGTGCCAGCACTTCATCGACTGCATCGTGCACGGCAAGGTGCCGATCACGTCGGGCGAGGCCGGCGCCGAGGTGGTCCGGGTGCTGGAGGGCTCGACCGAGTCGCTGCGGCTCAACGGCGCGCCGGTGGACCTGGGCCCCCAAGTCTACAACGGCCAGTCGCGGGTCCCTTTTCCGATGATTGCGCGCGGCGGTCCGGCAGGCAACAAATCCCCCTGATTTCGTTGCTTTGCCCATGAACCAGCCCCCCCAGCCCAATCAACAGATCGCCCCCAGCGTGAAGCTGGGCAAGGACGTCAAGATCTTCGGCTTCACCAATCTCTACGGTTGCGAGATCGGCGACGGCTCCAAGATCGGCACGTTTGTCGAGGTGCAGAAGGGCGCCAAGATCGGGCGCCGCTGCAAGATCTCGAGCCACTCGTTCGTCTGCGAAGGCGTGACGATCGAGGATGAGGTCTTCATCGGCCACGGCGTGATGTTCACGAATGACCTGCACCCGCGGGCTACGAACCTCGACGGCAGCATGCAGACCGATGCCGACTGGAAGTGCATCCCCACCTTGGTGAAAAGGGGCGCAGCGATCGGCTCCAACGCGACCATCCTGTGCGGCATCACGATCGGCGAGCGCGCGATCGTCGGCGCTGGCTCGGTGGTGACGAAGGACGTGCCGGATGGGGCGACGGTCGTCGGCAATCCCGCGCGGGTCCTGAAATCCGTCCCGAAAAAGAGCTAGTCCCCATCCCGCCGAACTCCGAACAGCGATCTCCGAACTCCGAATTCCGTCCATGGACCACCAGAAGCCTCAGGTTCCGTTCCTCGATCTCAAAGCGCAGCACGACCCGATCCGGGCCGAGCTCTTTGCCGCGTTCAACGAGGTGATTGACCGCAGCGCCTTCGCGGGCGGTCCCTACGTCGCGAAGTTCGAGGCGGATTTCGCCGCCTACTGCGGCGCCAAGCACGCGATCGGCTCGGGCAACGGCACCGACGCCCTCTGGCTCGCGCTCCTCGCCCGCGGCATCGGCCCGGGGGACGAGGTCATCACGGTGCCCAACACCTTCATCGCGACCGCCGAGGCGATCAGCTACTGCGGCGCTAAGCCGGTGTTCGTCGACATCGACGAGCGCACGTACACGATGAACCCGGCCCTCATCGAGCGCGCGATCACGCCGCGCACGAAGGCGATCATCCCGGTCCACCTTTACGGCCAAGTCGCGGACATGGATCCGATCATGGCGATCGCCAAGAAGCACAACCTGATGGTCGTGGAGGATGCCTGCCAGGCGCACGGCGCCACGTACAAGGGCCGCAAGGCGGGCACCATCGGCGACGCCGGCGCGTTCAGCTTTTATCCGGGCAAGAACCTCGGGGCGCTCGGCGAAGGCGGCGGTACGGTCACGAACGACGACGCGCTGGCCGAGAAGATGCGGACCTTCCGCGATCACGGCCAGGAGACGAAGTACCATCACTCCGTGATCGGCTGGAACGCGCGCATGGACGGCCTCCAGGGCGCGGCGCTGCAGATCAAGCTCCGTCGGCTGGACGCCGGCAACGAGGCGCGTCGCCGTCATGCCGCGCAATACACCCAGCTGCTTTCGGGAGTGAAGGGCGTGATCACGCCGACGGTGGCCGACTACGGCGTCCCGGTGTTCCATCTCTACGTGATCCGGGTGGCCGAACGCGACCGTGTGCTGGCGGCCATGGGCCAGCGCGGCATCGGCTGCGCGATCCACTACCCGAAGCCGGTGCACCTGCAGAAGGCGTACGCGAGCCTGGGTTACAAGCCGGGCTCGTTCCCGGTCGCCGAGCGCACTGCTCCCGAACTCCTCTCGCTGCCGATGTTCCCCGAGCTGACGCCGGCTCAGGTGGAGTTGGTCGTGAAGGAACTGAAGGCGGTGCTGTAGCGCGGCGCGTGTCGCCACGCGTCGAAGGTCCCAAGTCGCAGGTCGAAGGAGCAATTGCCTGCGGCTTTGGATTTACGAATTACGACTGGCGAATTACGATTGTCGGAGTTCAGCCCTTCCTCGCGTTTGGATCGCTAGACACCTTCCGTCCAAAGTCCGCAGCCCATAATCCGAACTCCGAACTGCGAACTCCGAACACCGCCCCGATCCATGTCACCGCATAATCCGCTGATCGACCCGACATGGGACGCGCGGATGACGGCGTTGCCCGGGGCGACGTTTTTCCACACCACGGCGTGGTTGCGGGTGCTGCACGACACCTACGGGTTCACGCCGGCGTATTTTGTCGGAACCGACGCCAACGGGCGCGAGTCGGTCTTGCCGATGATGGAAACCAACAGCTGGCTGAAGGGTCGCCGCGGCATCGGCCTGCCGTTTACCGATGAAGCTGGGCCGCTGGCGGGTGACAAGGAGGCGGCGAAGGCGTTGTTCGACGAAGCGCTGGCTCACGGCCGGAACCGCGGTTGGAAAATCCTGGAGTGTCGCGGCGGTAATACGCTGCTAGGCGGACCTCCGGTTTCCACGGCATTCTGGGGACACCAGATCGACCTGACCGGCGACGAGAAGGCACTCTTCGGCCGGCTCGAGTCGGCGACTCGTCGGGGAATCCGCAAGGCCGAGCAGAGCGGCCTGCGCGTGGAGGTCACGACCGACATCAAGGGCATCCAGACGTTCTACCATCTGATGGGCCTGACCCGAAAGAAGCACGGTCTGCCGGCGCAGCCTTTTGGATTCTTCGGCAAGATTCATGAGCACGTCCTGGCCAAGGACCAGGGTTGCGTCGTCCTGGCGTGGCACGGTGAGACGCCGGTGGCCGGTGCGGTTTATTTCCGGTTCGGACGGTCGGCGATCTACAAGTACGGCGCCTCCGACGAAAGCCTGCAGCACCTTCGGGCGAACAACCTGGTGATGTGGGAGGCCATGAAGCACCACGCCAAGCTGGGGGTGACGTCACTCGACCTCGGACGCACGTCGCTCAGCAACGAAGGCCTGCGGAAGTACAAGCTCGGCTGGGGCGCCAGCGAGCACCGCGTCGAGTACACGCGCTTCGATTTGCGGACCAACCAGTTTGTGGAAGTCCGGGACGAGGCCGCCGGCTGGTACAATTACGTATTCCGGCACTTGCCGGTTTCGGTCTCGCGGTTAATTGGCAGCTTGCTCTACAAGCACGCCGCCTAGACCCTAGCCCACCCATGGATCGTCCCACGAGCAGTCATTCCGCGCGCCCGATGGAGGAAGGCCGTCCGGCCCGCCCGGGCCACATGCCGACTCCGATGGTGCCGGCACAGAATGCCGCGATGACGATCGGAGACATCTACTACGTCATTTTCCGGCACAAGTGGAAGATCTTCCTCTGCACGTTGGCCGGCCTGATTGGCGCGGTCGGCTTTGTCTTTCTGTTTCCTCAGCCGTTCCAGTCTGACGCGAAGTTGTTCGTCCGCTACGTCGTGACTGACACCAAGACGCCGGCGGCGCCGGGGGCGGACATGTCGAAGTACACCTCGCCCGACCAGCGCGGTGAGACGATCATGGAGTCCGAGCAGGAGATCCTGACCAGTCTCGACCTGGCGAAACAGGTGGCGGAGACGGTGGGGCCCGAGAAGCTGCTCGCCAAGTGGGGCGGCGGGAAGGACCTCGATGTCGCGGCGGTGAAAATCCAGAAGAACCTCCTCGTAGAGGTGCCGCGGATGAGCAGTGTCATCCATATCGTCTTCCGGCATCCTGATCCGGGGATGGTGCAGCCGGTGCTGCGGGCCGTGATCGACGAATATCTGAAGATGCACGTCGATATCCACCGCGCGGTGGGCATCATCGGCGACTTCCTCACGCAGGAAACGGATCAGCTCCGCACGCGCCTCGCGCAAACCGAGGAGGAACTCCGGAAGGCCCGCAACAAGGCGGGCGTGATTTCGCTGGAGGACTCCAAGAAAGCCAATTCGGACCAGATGGCCCGGCTGCGTCAGGAAATTTTTGAGTCCCAAGCCGAGCTGGCCGAGCGGGCCGCCGTGTTTGAGCAGCTGACGAAACAGGCGCCCGCGGCCGCCGCAGCAGCCACGTCGGGCGTACAGGATCAGGCCGTGCCCCCGGCGAAACAGGCGGAGTACCGCAGCGTGCTTTCGCGCCTCGACCTCCAGCAGAAGCGCGAGCAGGAGCTGCTCACCCAGTTCACCGAGGAGAATTCCCGCGTGAAGGACATCCGCGCTCAGATTGCGGAGTCCGCCGCGGCGAAGAAGAAGCTCGAGGAGGAATTCCCGCGGCTCACGGTCACCGTGGTCGCGGCCGGGCCGACGGGCGCTCCGGCGGCCAACTCCATCGACCTCAACGCCGAGGCCGCCCGGCTGACGGCGCTTCAGTCGAAGATCAAGGTGCTGAACGCCCAGCTCGACCAGGTGCGGGCGGACGCCGCCAATGTCGACCAGGTGGAAGCCAGCATCCTCGAACTGCGCCGCAAGAAGGAACTCGAGGAGGCCAACTATCGTTATTACGCCGCCAGCCTCGAGCAGGCGCGCATCAACGAGGCGCTCGGCACGGGCAAGGTTTCCAACATCTCGCAGATCCAGACGCCATCACCGCCGTCGATCGACCAGATGAAGTACTTCAAGGTCGCCGGGGGCATTTTCCTGGGCGGCATGGCAGTCGGCCTCGTGTGGGCGTTCCTGATTGAGTTCCTGCTGGATCGAACGATCCGCCGGCCCATTGACGTCGAGCGCATCCTCGGCCTGCCGCTCTTCCTTTCGATCCCCGCGCTCGGCTCCAAGACTGCGCTCCGTCGCGCCAAGCGCAGCTTCAAGGAAACCGTCGGCTACTCGACGCCGCCGATGGAAACCCACCTCTTGCCCGCCGTAGCTTCGTCGAACAGCGCCCTGCTCGCGTTGCCCGAAAACGCGCAGATTCTGCATACGTTTCACGAGACGCTGCGCGACCGCCTCATCAGCTATTTCGAGAGCCGGAATCTCACCCACAAGCCCAAGCTGGTGGCCGTCACCGGCCTCGGCCGTGGTTCCGGCGTCACCACCACCGCTGCCGGTCTGGCCTCGTCCCTGTCGGAGACCGGCGAAGGCAACGTGCTGCTGGTCGACATGACCATCGGCCAAGGTGCGGCCCAGCAGTTTTACCGCGGCAAGGAAATCGTCGGGCTCGAGGATATCCTGCAGGTTCGCGACAGCGCCCAGGTGCAGGACAAACTCTTCGTCGTGGCGGAAGAGCCGAGCGGTGACCGCCTCTCCCGCATCCTGCCGCAGCGCTTCACGAAGATCGTGCCCAAGCTCAAGGCGAGCAACTTCGACTACATCATCTTCGACATGCCGCCGGTGAGCCAGATCAGCATCACTCCCCGCCTCGCGGGATTCATGGACATGGTGCTGATGGTGATCGAATCCGAGAAGACCGACCAGGAACTCGTGCGCCGGGCCGCCGGCCTGCTGGCCCAGTCCAAGGCGCACGTCGGCGCGGTGCTCAACAAGACCAACAACTACGTGCCGGCGCCGCTCCATCAGGAGTATATCGGCAGCCTGTAGGCGCGGTCGCGCGGAGCGCGATCACGCCGTCGAAGGTCGAACGTCTGAAGGTCGAAGGAACTGGAACCAGCCTCCTTACGTCGGCTGCTACCCAACCGATATGCAGCGGCCGCCACGGAGAGGCTATGCCAACCGTCTGTGCTCCGTCGCAGAGTGGCCTTCGACCTGCGACTTTCGACCTTCGACCCGCGTCGACCTTCGCCGCTGCGTGCCGCCGGCGCATCGAAATCCTGCGGCGAATAGAAACATCCCGGCTTCTGGACGCTTGAAATAGGTAAAAGCCGACGGTGGTAAAGTCATTGCAAGCGCCGGTTTGCGTCTCTACGACATCACCCAAAATCCGCCTTCCGACAGACCTAACCCGTAGCCCATGTCCAGCCTAGACGCTCGCCCTTGTCGCCGACTGACTGGCATGCCTGCCTACGGGCATCGTTTTAACGTGCTTCATCTCCAGATTTCATGAGTTCCCGCCCCTACCGGATCGTGATGTTGCTGGAGAACTCGTATCCCTCGGATACGCGGGTTCGCAACGAGGCCTCGTTGCTGGCTTCGGCCGGCTATCGGGTCTCGGTGGTTTCGTTCAAGAAGCCCGGACAGGCGACCAAGGAGATCGTGGGCGGCGTGCACGTCTATCGCTTCCCCCGGTTTGAACTCTTCCAAAAGACCGACTCGGAGGACCTGGGATTTTTCCGGCGTTTCATCGCCAAGCTGCAGGTGCTGATCGGCTACGGTGTGGAGTACGCCTACTTCACGAGCGCGTGTTTCATTTTCACGACCTACATCTTCATTCGTCACGGCTTTGACGCGATCCACGCGCACAATCCGCCCGACACGCTTTTCCTAGTGGCGCTGCCGTTCCGTCTGATCGGGAAACGGTTTGTGTTCGATCACCACGACCTCTGCCCTGAGCTCTATCAGTCGCGGTTCCGTACCGGGGAGTGTTTCCAGACGCGAATCCTCCGGTTCACGGAGTGGTGTTCACTGCGCCTGGCAAGCATCACGATTGCGACGAACAACTCGTACCGCGACGCGCAGATCGCCCGCGGCAAGCGCGATCCCGAGACCATTTTCGTGGTGCGCAACGGCCCGAGCGAGCACCGCATGGTGCCGATGCCGCCGACCCCGCGCCTGCGCGCGATGGGCAAGTCGATCCTGGTCTATATCGGCAGCCTCAATCCCCAGGATGGCGTGGACTACCTGATCCGCGCGCTGCACATCCTGAAGCAGGACCTGGGTCGGACCGACTTCTACTGCGTGATCATGGGGTCGGGCGACTCGCTGGAGGACCTGCGGGCGCAATCCGTCACCCTCGGCCTCTCCGAGCACGTGGAACTTCCCGGCTTCGTCTCCGAGGAGGACCTCCGGACGAATCTCGCGGCCGCGGACATCTGCGTGGACCCGGATCCCTCGAGCCCGTTGAACGACGTCTCCACGTGGATCAAGATCATGGAGTACATGGCGCTGTCGAAGCCGATCGTGACCTTCGACCTGAAGGAGACGCGATTCTCGGCGCAGGACGCGGCGCTCTACGTGACCCCCAACGACGAGCCCGCGTTTGCCCGCGCGATCGCCCAGTTGATGGATTCGCCGGAGCTGCGCCAGAAGATGGGCACCTACGGCCGGAAGCGGGTGGAGGAAAATCTGCAGTGGTCGGTGGTCGGCCAGAACCTGATCAAGGCCTACGAGTATCTGCAGAAGACCTGACCGCCCGCCGGCGCGACCTCGCCGGGCCTCCGTAGATTTATCCCTGTACGCGAAACTCCGCCGCTGATTGCCCTTTTGCACCATGGCTTCCTCCACCAATGCCGCGCCCTACCTGAACAGCCTGCGCAAGCTCCAAGGGTGGATCGAAGGGCACGACTATCGTGGCTACGAGCCCTTCGACTGTCTGGAGTCGTACCTGCGGCCGCTCACGTTTGGAACGCTGCTGGGCGAACAGCTGCTCCAGCAGGTGGGAAGGCAGTGCCCCATCAACCTGCGGCCCCTGATGGGCGTGAAACCGCAGGAATCTTCCAAGGGCCGCGGTTACATCGCGTGGGGCCACCTGCTCCGTTACGCGGCGACCGGCGACGCGGATCACCGGGCGAAGGCCGAGATGTGCCTCGACTGGCTCGATACCCACAAGTCGAAGCTCTACACGAAGCACGCGTGGGGAAACACCTTTGATTATGCCGCGCGCAGCGGACGGATCCCGAAGGACGAGCCGACGATCGTCTGGACGAGCCTGATTGGCCAGGCGTACCTGCTGGGTTACGACCTGACGAAGAACGAGCGCTGGCTGAAGGTCGCCGACAGCCTCTGCGGTTGGATCATGGATCTGCCGCGCGAGGTCACGCCGAAGGGCACGTGCATCAGCTACGTCACGTACATGCAGAGTTCGATCCACAACTCGAACATGCTCGGCGCCGCCGTGCTGGCGCGCACCGCAAAGCACACGGGCAACCAGGAGTACCTGAAGCTCGCCCGGGCCGCCATGGAGTACTCCTGCGCCGGCCAGCTGGCCGACGGCGCCTGGTACTACGGCGAGGCGACGAAGCACCACTGGGTCGATAATTTCCACACCGGCTACAATCTCGACAGCCTCAAGCGCTACATCGAGTACTCCGGCGACGAGACCTTCCGCCCCCACCTCACCAAGGGCTACGATTATTTCCTCGCTCACTTCATCGATCCGGACGGCTGCCCGCGCTACTATCACAATCGCCGCCAGCCGATCGACATCCAGGGCGCGGCCCAGGTGATCGACACCCTCGTGCTGTTCAGCGACCTGGTGCCGTCGAGCCTCGACCTTGCGTGCAAGGTGGCGGACTGGACGATCGCCAACATGCAGGACGCGGACGGCCATTTCTATTACCGCAAGTATCCCCTGATCACCGCCAAGGCCCCAATGATCCACTGGGGCCAGGCCACGATGTTCAAGGCACTCGCCCACCTCTCCAGCCGCCTGGAGGCGCGGGCGGGCACGCAGCGGTCCGCCTAGCGTATGCCTTCGGACCAAGCTTCCCCTGCTGGCCGTTCATGCTTGGAAGGAGGATCCACGGGAATTCGGCGGGGGGCTCCGGCGACTCCGAACCGGATCCTCCGCTGTGCTCAGGATGACAAGCGGGCGGTTGCGCGGGGTGGTGAATCCGGGATGAGAACGGCCCACGACTCCCCTGACATGCATGGCTGAGCAAAAGAAACGGGTAATCCTGATTTCGAACCCGGTGATGCACTATCGCGTCTCCGTGTATAACTATTTCCACCAGCGCTTCGCCGATTATGGGTGGGAGTGGATCGTGCTGACCAACAAGGTACAGCCGCAGAACCGACTGCCTCCGCGATTCCAGCTCGAGGAAATTCCGTTCGACTTCCTCGCGTACCGCAAGCGGCTCAAGGAGCTAAAGCCAGACGCCGTCATTCTCTTCCTGCACCTGAAGGACAAGGTGCAATGGCCGCTGATCCATTGGCTCAAGCTGTCGGGCATCCCGGTCGCCGAATGGACCAAGACGCGCAATCTGGACGATGCAGAAAACGTGCTGAAGAACACGCTCTACAGCTATCTGCACTGGCTGAGCGACGGGCTCATCATCTACTCAGGCGACCTCATGCGCTTCCTGACCACCGCGCAGCGGGCCAAGGCGCACGTAGCCAACAACACCATCAATCACACGGAATTTCCGGCGATCACGGAGAGCAAGGAAGCCATCAAGCAAAGCCTGGGTATCCCATTCAAGCGCGTGGTTCTCTTCGTCGGCCGCATGGACGTCGATGCTGGGAGAAAACGGGTTGATCACCTGATCGAGATCTTCCGCGACATCGGCGACCGCGAGGCTGGACTCGTGATCGTGGGTTCGGGCATGCGGCCCGAATGGCAGGCGAGGATGAACCCGAAGACCACGCGCTACCTCGGCGAGGTGCACGATCCGGAGAACCGGCAGATCGCGCGCATCTTCACCATGGCCGACGTGTGCGCCATCCCAGGTCACGTGGGTCTCGGCCTGAACCAGGCGCTGTATTACGGTCTTCCGGTCGTGACGATGGAGGGCAAGCAACCCCCGGAGATCTGCAATCTCCACTCGGGACGCAACGGGTACATCGTTCCGGCCAACGACGTCGACGCCCTGCGCGCGCGCATCCTCGAACTCCTCGATGACGACGCCTTGCGGGGCCAGTTCTCCACGGCCGCACGCGAGGATTTCGCCAAGGAAGCGTCGATCGAGGGCATGTTCCAGGGCTTCCGTCAGTGCGTGGAGGCGATCGCGTCCCGGGGCAAGTGAGGGACGCGGCAAGGTCGAGTCGCGAGGACCTCAGCCTACGGCGAACGTCGCCTGCATAACGCAGGACCTTCGACCTGAGACCTTCGACTTTCGCCCGTCCAGACACGTACTTCTCCCGTCGAAAACTACGTAAGCGCCGCACTTGAGGCTTGCGGCAGCTTAAGCCTTCCTCAGACCTCCAGCTTACGAACTTATGAGCACTAAGACGACGCGGATCAGCATCTTCGGCATGGGTTACGTCGGGTGTGTTTCCGGGGCCTGCCTGGCCTCGTTGGGCCACAAGGTCACCGGCGTCGAGCCGAACAAGACCAAGGTTGATCTGATCAATTCGGGCCGCAGCCCGATCGTCGAGCAGGACGTCGACGAACTGATCGCGCGTACGGTCAAGGAGGGCAACTACCGGGCGACCGAGGACTGGAAGGCTGCGATCGCCTCGACGGACCTCGCGTTTGTCTGCGTGGGCACACCGAGCCGCTCCAACGGCAGCATCGACCTTCGCTATGTGCGCCGCGTGTGCGAGCAGATCGGCCAGGCACTGCGCGACAGGAAGGACTTTTTCACCGTGGTGGTCCGCAGCACGATCATCCCGGGGACGGTCGAGGACGTGCTGGTCCCGATCCTCGAGCAGGAATCCGGCAAGAAGGCCGGCGTCGATTTTGGCGTGTGCATGAACCCGGAGTTCCTGCGCGAGAGCACCTCGGTGTACGACTTCCATCATCCGCCGAAGACGGTGATCGGCGAGATGACGCCCAAGTCGGGAGAACTGCTGGCCTCGATCTACGCCGACCTTCCGGCGCCGTTGATCCGCACGTCAATCCGCGTGGCCGAGACCGTGAAGTACGTCGACAACACGTTCCACGCGCTGAAGGTCACCTTCGCGAACGAGATCGGCAACATCTGCAAGGCGATGAAGGTCGATAGCCACCAGGTGATGGACATCTTCTGCAAGGACACGAAGCTGAACCTCTCGCCGTACTATTTGAAACCCGGCTTCGCGTTCGGCGGCTCCTGTCTCCCGAAGGATCTACGCGCGATGACGCACGAGGCGCGGACGCTCGATGTCGACCTGCCGATGCTGTCGACCATCCTCGACAGCAACAAGCAGCAGGTCGCGAAAGTGATCCGGCTGCTGATGGAGCAGAAGGGCAAGAAACTCGGTTTCCTGGGCCTGAGCTTCAAGGGCGGCACGGACGACCTGCGCGAGAGCCCGATCGTGGAAGTGATCGAGGCGATGATCGGCAAGGGCTTCGCGATCCGGATCTACGACAAGAACGTCTCCATCGCGCGCCTGATGGGTGCGAACAAGGAGTACATCGAGAAGGAGATCCCGCACCTGTCGCGCCTGATGAACCCGAACGCCCGCGACCTGGTGGCCGAGAGCGACGTGATCGTGGTGGTGAACAAGGAGGCGGAGTTCCGCGAAGTCCTGACGCCGCTGCCTGACGGCAAGCTCGTCATCGACCTCGTCCGCATCTTCCCCACCCCGCCCATCGGCGACAAGCGCTACGAGGGCATCTGCTGGTAATCCTGAGGAACGGGTCCTGTCGACCGGGCGGTTTCGCGCTGCCGAAGTCCATCCTTTGCTTTCAATCCGCTGAACCGTAATGAGCCCGGCCGAATCCTCGCCTGCCGCCAAGGACTCATCGCGGAAGCCGGCGCCAATTTCGGCCGGAGGCTTCGAGATCGTCCTGACCGGCGGCTGGCTCAAGACGGCCGGGATCCGGAGCGAGGGCTACATCCAGGGTGATCCCGCCGAGGCACCCGGCCAGATCATCGCCGACCTCAAGGCCAAGGGAGTGCGCGCGGATGTGTTCACTTTCACCCAACGGGTGCCGGACGTGAAACCACGGCATGCCTTCCCGATGCGCTGGGACAACGTCGCGGCGCTGCCGATCCTCGGATATTCGGAATGGTGGGAGAAGCGCCTCAACCAGGACACGCGTCGCTGCGTGCGCCTGGCGTCCAAGCGCGGGCTGGACGTGCGCCCGGTGAAGTTCGACGACGCGTTCTGCGAGGGAATCCGGCAGATCTACAACGAGACGCCCATCCGGCAGGGCCGGAAATTCTGGCACTACGGCAAGGACCTCGAGACCGTGAAGCGCGAGAACGCCAGCTTCGTCGACGAGAGCGAGTTCCTGGGGGCATATCTCGGCGAGGAGCTGGTTGGATTTCTCAAGATGGTCTACGTCGGCAACACGGCGAACATCATGCAGATCATCTCGAAGATGTCGCACTATGATAAGAAGCCGATGAACGCCCTCATGGCGAAGGCGGTCGAGATCTGCAACGAGCGGAAGGTCACCCACCTGTTTTACCGGAAGTATGTTTACCACAAGGGACTCCCGGACAGCCTGACCGAGTTCAAACGGCGCAACGGCTTCGAGCAGGTGGACGTCCCGCGGTATTTCGTCCCGCTGACCCTGAAAGGCCGCATCGCAGTCGCGCTTGGCCTGCAGACCGGCGTGACGGATCTCCTGCCGGCGAAGGTGGTGGCGGCGGGCAAGTCGCTCCGCAGCCGCCTCAACCGCGGGCGCGATCAGTAATTCTCCGTCGGCCGGGCGTTGAATTAGCCTTTACATGCGGCGCCGTGATTTTTCCCTAGACCTCTCCAATCTCACTCTTTGCGGGTGTAACTTAATTCTAAAGTGGCCAACTTCCAGTTGGCATATGAGGCGTGCAAATCCCTCCACCCGCTCCACTTTCCGCGCCTAGGCGCACCGCCTAGCCCAACCATCAGACCGGAATCTAGTCATGCCAGGAATCGCAGGCATCTTGGGTCGCAAGGCGGAAACGGCAAACGCGGGACGCGTGGCCCAAATGACCGGCTCGATGCTGCACGAGCCGTTCTACACCACTGGCACGGTCTCCGCCGCTGAACTCGGCTTTCACGCCGGCTGGGTTGCCCACGCGGGTTCCTACACCGACGGCCAGACGGTCTGGAATGAAACCCGGGAAATCGGCGTGCTCTTTGCGGGCGAGCACTATGCGGACGCCTCCGAGAACGCCCGCCTGCGGCAGGCCGGGCATGTCTTCTCGGATGGCGACGCCAGCTGTCTCGCTCACCTGTGCGAGGAGCAGGGCGCCAATTTCCTGCCGGCCCTCAACGGCACGTTCAGCGGCGCGATCATCGACCGGCGGCAGGGTCGCGTGACTTTGTTCACCGACCGCTTCGGTCTCGGACGGATGTACGTCCACCAAGGCGCGGACGGATTCTATTTTGCCTCCGAGGCCAAGGCGATCTTGCGCGTCTTGCCCGCGCTGCGGCGGCTCGACGAACGCGCCTTGGGCGAGTTGCTGACCTGTGGATGCACGCTGCAGGACCGCACCCTCTTCCCGGACATCTCGATTCTCCCCGCCGGCGCAGCGTGGGTCTTTGAAGGCGATGCCACGGGCCTGCGGCTGGTGAAGAAGACCAGCTATTTCGACCGTGGCACCTGGGAAAACCAGACCCCGCTGCCGGCCGATGCCTATCTCGCCGAGCTGAAGGCGTGCTTCGCTCGCATCCTGCCGCGCTATTTCTCGGGTCGGCAGAAGGTGGCGCTGTCGGTGACCGGAGGCCTCGACAGCCGGATGATCATCGCCCACGCCACTCCCGGCTCGCTGCCCTGCTATACGTTTGGCGGGACCTACCGGGATTCCGAGGACGTGCGGATCGGCCGCCTCGTGGCGCAGCTTTGCCAGCAGACCCACGGGGTCATCCCGGTCGACCAGCACTTCATTCCCCAGTATCTCGAACTCGCCCGCCGCTGCGTGTACATGACGGATGGGACGATGGATGTCAGCGGGTCGGTGGGCTTGTACGTGAACCGCCTCGCCCGGGACTACGCGCCGGTCCGCATGACGGGAAACTACGGCAGCGAGATCCTGCGCGGCAACGTGGCGTTCAAGGCGTCGGCCCTCAAGGAATCGCCGTTCACCGCCGCCTTCGGCGTGAAACTCGGCGAGGCCGCCGCCACCTATCGGGCCGAGAAGGAAGGACTCAATCGTCTCTCCTTCATCGCCTACAAGCAGGTGCCGTGGCACCACTACTCACGCCTCTCCGAGGAGCAGAGCCAGCTCACGATTCGCGCGCCCTATCTCGACAATGAGCTGGTGCCGCTTGCCTACCGGGCGCCGGCCGGCCTGCTCCTGAACAAGCAGCTCGCCTACCAGTACACCACCGACGTGCAGCCGGCGCTGCGTCAGGCGCCCACCGACCGCGGCCTGCTGGATCGCCCCAAGCTCGTCCCGACCAAGCTGTACGAGCTGTCGAAGGAAATCCGGCCGAAGGCGGAGTACTATTTCGATTACGGCATGCCCAACTGGATCGCCAAGGTCGACCGTGTGTTTTCCCCGCTGCACCTCGAGCGACTGTTCCTGGGCCAGCAGAAGTACTACCACTTCCGCATCTGGTATCGGACCGTGCTGGCCGAGCAGATCAAGTCCGTGCTGCTGGATCCCGCCAGCCTGGGACGCCCGTACGTTGATCGCCGGAAGGTCGAGCACATGGTGAACAGCCACACCCGCGGCACCGGCAACTACACGCTGGAGATCCACAAGCTGATGACGCTGGAGTTGATCCAGCGCACGCTGGTCGAGGGCTCCTAGCCCGGCCCGACGCACTCCGCCGCGCGCGATCCGTTTCGACCGCACACCTGCCATGGGCCTACCCCACATCAGCCTCTGCATCGCCACCTACCAGCGGCCCGCCATGCTCGGGAGACTGCTGGATGGTCTCGCGAAGCAGAAGACCGAGGGACTATTCAACTATTCCATCGTCATCGCGGACAACGACGCCCAGGAATCGGCGCGCGAGCTGGTCACGGGCCTCAGTGCCGGGTTCGCGGTGCCGCTGAAATACTGCGTGGAGCCGCGACGCAGCATCGCCTACGTGCGCAACAAGACCATTGCCGAGTCGGCCGGCGAGCTCATCGCCTTCATTGACGACGACGAGTTCCCCACCGACGAGTGGCTGTTGAACCTGTTTCGGGCGATCACCTCCCACGAATGCTCGGGCGTGCTCGCCCCGGTGCGGCCGTTTTATCCGGAAGGCACGCCGGGTTGGGTACGAAAGAGCAACCTATTCGAGCGCCCCGAGCACGAGACGGGATTCGTGATGCCGTGGCAGGAATGCCGGACCGGCAACGTCCTGTTCCGCCGCGCGATCATCGCGGGCCTGGACCCGGTCTTCAGTCCCGAGTTCGGCACCGGCGGCAGTGACGTGGATTTTTTCCGGCGGATGATGGCCAAGGGCCATCGGTTCATCTGGTGCAACGAGGCGCCGGTCTATGAGGAGGTCGCCTCTTCCCGCTGGAAACGGCGGACCCTGGTCCGGCGCGCCCTCCTGCGCGGCAGCAATTCGTTCCGTCACCCGAAGGACCGCTGGCTCAACGTGGCCAAGGCGGTGGTCGCGGTGCCGCTCTACACGATTGCCCTGCCCTTTCTCCAGCTTTTCGGCCACCATCTGTTCGTGCGCTACCTGATCAAGCTCTGCGATCACCTCGGCCGCCTGCTCGCCATGGTCGGCCTGAACCCGGTGAAGACGAGGGCGATGTAAGCGCGCCAGAACCGCTGTGCCTCCCCTCCTAGCATTAGCGATCGGCCTCGGGCTCGTCATCTGGCTGCTCCGAACGGATTTTCGCCACCGCAGCACCGGCGCCAGCGCCCTGTGGGTGCCGGCTCTTCTCGTGCTGATCGGCGCCAGCCGGCCGGTGAACTACTGGGTCGAGATGATGGGTCTGGCCTCCGGCGGCGAAAGCAACTCGGAGTCCAGCCCGGCGAACCTGCTGACACTGCTCTTCATCATCGCTTCCGCCGTGTGGGTGCTGGTCCAGCGGCAGGCGCCGTTTGCCAAGATCATCAGCGAGAACAAGACCCTCTTCCTGCTCTATCTCTATTTCATGGTCTCGGCCGTGTGGTCGCCGGATGCCTTCGTGAGTTTTCGCCGCATCATCAAGGACATGGGGATCGTCTTCGTGGCGCTCGTGGTCCTCACCTCGCCCAAGCCGTGGATGTCGCTGCGGGTGCTGTTCGTCCGATGCAGCTATTTCATCCTGCCCGTGTCCCTGGTCACCTCGAAGTACTTCCCGACGGTGGGCCGCTACACCTCAAAGTCGTGGGAGTCGTTCTATACCGGCCTCACGACCCACAAGAACACCCTCGGCCTGGTCGCACTGATCTTCCTGCTGTTCCTGATCTGGGACTATGTCGATTGTCCGAAGGAAATCGCGCCGGAGAATCTCAAGCTCGCCAAGCGTCAACGCCTGATCGTGATCGGGATCGGTGTCGCGCTCATCATCATGGCCCAGAGCGCGACGTCGCAGATCTGCCTCATGCTCGGGCTGGGGCTCTTCTTTTATGTCCGGCGCCTGAGCGCCCTGCCCAATGGGCGACGGAAATTCCATACCGCGCTCATCTCGGTGGTCGTGTTGGCCGCGGCCGACAAAGTGCTCGGCATCTCGCCGATGATCGCGGAGGCGTTTGGCCGCAACATGACCCTGACGGGTCGGACCGCGATCTGGGACGTCGCCCTCAGCCACCAGCAGAGTTTTCTGCACGGCTTCGGCTACAATGCCTTTTGGGACACGGACCTCGCCTTCGTGGTGTACGACGAGCTGGGGGACTTCATCCATATCCGGACGGTCCACAACGGCTACCTCGAGGTCTTCCTGGACGGCGGCATCATCGGCGTCGGCATGCTGGTCTTGTTCCTCATCGGGACCTTCGTGAAAACGTATCGCCGGGCATTCGCGCTCCGCCCCATGCAGGCGATGCCCCTCGCCCTGTTCTTCGTGGCCGCGATCTATAACAACTCCGAATCGAGTTTTCTTCGCTCCGATCTCCTTTGGTACGTCTTCCTGACGATCTCGCTCGACGCAGTTGCGATGCCCCACACGGTGTCGGAAGAACCGGATCCGGACGATCTGCCGCTTGACGAACCAGAAGAGCATCATGTCTGAACGTCATCCCGCTTCCCCAGTGGTTGCATTGTCGGCCCGTCATCGCCTGCGCTCCATCGCCCCGAATCCGCTCAAGCCATGAACCTCGGGACATTCGCGAACAAGGTCCGCGGCTTCTACCAGCGCAAATCCTCCAGCTGGCTGGCCCAGAACCGCATGCCGCTACGGGCTCCCGGCCCGCTGATCTCGTTCACGTTTGACGATTTTCCTGTCACCGCTGCGACCGTCGGGGCCGCCGCACTCGAGGAACACGGTGCCCGGGGCACCTACTATGTTTCCCTGGGCCTCGCCGGACGCACCGGCCCCGTTGGACAGTATTTCGCGGACGCCGATGTCCTGGATCTGCAGGGCCGTGGTCACGAGCTGGGTTGCCACACCTACGACCATTTTCACGCGTGGAACACACCCGCCGGCCGCTACGCCGAGTCGCTCGAGAAGAATGCCCGGCGCCTGCAGGAATTGATCCCCGGGGCGAAGTTTCTCTCCCACTCGTACCCGATCGGTTATCCCCGGCCCAGCTCGAAACGCACCTGCGGGAGGCTCTTCGAGTCGAGCCGCGGGGGCGGCCAGCGGCCAAACGTGGTCGACACCGACGCCAACAATCTCGCCGCCTGCTTTATTGAAAAGCTCCGCCACGATCCGACGCAGTTGTTCCGCATGATTGACGCCACGGTCGCACAGCGGGGTTGGCTAATTCTGGCAACCCACGATATTAGTGATACACCATCACCTTTCGGTTGCTCTCCCACCTTGTTTCGTGACTTGGTCGCATACGCCGCCCACTCTTCCGCGCGGCTTGTTACGGTGGCCCAAGGAATGAAACTGATCCGCGGGCAGACACTCGAATCCACTTAGCCGTCAGTCCAATCCCGCTTCTTTCCCTTCGGCACACGGGTGCAGGTGTTTCGCCCTTGCTCGCGTACGCGCGGCCAGGAACACCCGCGCCCCGCCCACCATGAAAGCCATCGCAAATTTCCTTGGCCGGCTCGACGACCCGATCCGATTTGCGCGGAACCAAGTCTGCGTCATGGCCGTGGTCGTGCTGGCCCACGCCTTGGTGCTGCTGGCGTTCTGGAATGACTGGGATTGGCAGCACGGAGGCACGGCCGACCAGTGGGATGATCTTTGTTTCAACCTGGTCGATACGCACACGCTCGGATTTCATCCGTCGCAGCCGACGGTGATGCGGGGACCGCTTTTCCCAATCGTGGAAGCACCGCTCTATGTCGCCTTTGGCAAAAACTACGTGGCGTGGAGCATTTGCCTGCTCCTCCTGAACATCGTCACGACCTACCTGCTTATCGCCACGGTCAGGAGGCTGTGGGGAGCGAGGACGGCTCTGCTGGCGGGCTTCGTGTACGGGCTGAACCTCGCGATCATCTACTACACGGCAAAGGTCTCCCAGGTCACCAGTGTACTTCCGCTGGTGGTGCTCTGGCTGTACCTGATGACACGCTGGGAGCAGTCCTTCGCCTCAAAGTGGCTGCCGTGGGTTCTCGGGTTGGTCACCGGACTGATGTTCCTCAACAAGACGGTTTACCTGCCGGTCCCGATTTTCAGCGCCATGCTTCTGGTCTGGCTCAAGCGGAAACAGATCCGCTCCCTCGCCCAGTTGGCGCCGGTGGCGGTCTATTTCGTCGCCATCGTGCTGGTCGTCGCGCCCTGGACCTGCCGGAATTTCGTGGTGACGAAGGGAAAGATCATCCCGGTGCAGAATATGTTTTGGGAACTGCTCGTGCAGGACGTGCTCTACTATGAGCTGGACGAGACCGACGACCAGGATCGCCCGGACGGCAAGCTGCAGGATTATTTCCGCGACAAGCAGGATGCGATCCTTGTCGCGCACGGCGTGCCTCCGGAAGCCCCTCCGGGAGCCGAGCGGCCGGTTTGGGAGGTGCAGAAAGAAGCCGCCTATCGCGCGGGTGCGCTCGAGCTGATGCGATCGGACCTCCCTCGTCTGGCAAAGATCAAGGCCTCGAACCTCTGGCATTTTTGGGTGCGGGCGGAAAACTGGAGAAAGACCAAGCTGTTCATGGCCATGCAGGCCGGACCACTGCTGGCGGGCCTGGCCGGACTGTGGCTCCTGATTCGTCACCGGCAGATTGATCGCGCGAAATTCGCGCTGATCCTGATCGCGGTGCTCTGGGGCGAGCATTGCGTCGTCTGGGGTTGGGGTCGTCTCTCGCTCGACCTGATGCCGGCATTCGCCCTGATTTTCGGGCTCGGTATTACGGCTTGGATCGAAAGCCGAACCGACTCGGGCGAGTTGGCTCGGAGCCTGGGCTGATTCTCCCTCCGGAGCCGGTTTAGGCCCCCTGAAACCATACCCATGACAACGGACTCACCCCCGGCACACTGTCCGAAACTTTGGGGATTCCGCACATTGTGAATCCCGCTCCCGGCAAGTCGGGATTGCTTTCAATTCGTCAGCTTCCTACCGTCCCGATCGGCCGTCTCTGAACCACCGCCCCCATGCGCAACTCCCCGAACACGCGGCATTGCATCCGTCTTGGTGCATCTGCCCCAGCCTTGGTTAACCGTTTTTCCGCCACCCTTGGTGTCGTCGCCCTAGTCCTCCTGTTCAACGTTTCCACCGCCCTCGCGGCAAACTGGTATGTCGATGCCAGTGCCGTCGGCTCCGCCAACGGCACCTCGTGGGCTAACGCGTGGACCAGTTTCGCCCAGATCAACCAGGCCGGCCTCGCTCCCGACGACGTGGTCTGGATCCGGTCCGGCACCTACAACGAACGGTTCGTCATCGCGCAGAGCGGCACCTCCGGCCACCGCATCAAGTACGTGGGCACTGGCACGACGCGCCCGATCCTGCGCGGCATCAGCGGCGGCGCGTTCACTGACATCGCGATCCTCAATCTCGAAATCGCCCAGCTCTCCACGGCCAACAACTACGATGCGATCACCCTGCGCGGCGCCACGCGGTGGCTGATCCAGGACAACTACATTCACAACACCTACCTCAGTGGCGTGAATGTCATCAACAGCATCGCCAGTTCCTACAATATCATTCGGCACAACACGTTTGCCGACATCGGGACGATCAGCGGCGGCAACGGCGGCGGCAGCAACCCGAACGTCATCAGCCTGCTCGGTGACTACAACCTGATCGAGTACAACACCGTGAATCGCAGCATGGACCGCACCCGGGCCTTCGGCACCGGCAACGTGGTGCGAAACAACTACTGGGGCTACACGGACACGTCGCTCTACCCCAGCTCGCCGCAGTACCCTAGCCACACCGACGGCTTTCAGAGCTTCGAAGGCGGCCCGGCGCTCGTGCAGTTCCTCTACGAGCGCAACTACGACGTCGACAACACGGACACGATCGGCGGCACCAACGCGCACGGCTTCCTCGTGCAGGACGCGGTGGGCACCAACGGCTTCACCTGGGAGATTCTCCGCTTCAACCAGATGATCCGGCCCGGCGGCGGCGCGGCCTCATGGCAGAATGTCAGCCGCACCTACGTCTACAACAACACGTTTGTCGCGCTGCAGAATGGCTCGCCCTCGAACTTCAACAACGCGTTTTCGTGGACCTACCCCTCCACCTTTTCCGCGGCCAGCAGCGACCTCGCCGACGCCCGGAACAACACCTTCGCCTACTGCCCGAAGTGCCTCGACCCCCAGGGCATCATGTCGTCGACCTACCGCGGCACCAATTTCACGTCCGCCTCGCAGCACAGCTTCAACAGCGGCACCCAGCTAATCCTGCCGACCGGGGCCAGCCCTTCCAACCTCTCGCAGGTCGACCCGCAGTTCGTAGACGGCACCGGCGCCTCGGGCCACGACGACTATCGCCTCAAGGCGACCTCCCCGCTGCGCGGCACGGCCTCGGCCATCACCACGGCCTCCGGCTCGGGCTCGGGCTCGACCAGCCTGACGGTGGCCGATGCCAAGCGCCTGTTTGACGGCTGGGGCATCGCCGACGCGGACATCATCAAGATTGGTTCCGGCGCCTACGTGCAGATCGCCTCGATCAACTACAGCACCAACGTCGTGACCCTTTCCGCGGCCCGCAGCTGGAGCAACGGTGATGGCGTGTACATCAAGGGAACGGAGGACGTCGGCGCCCTGCCCTATTCGTTCGCCGCCACCTACACCATCACGAACACCACCCCCATCTCCATCGCTGCGGGCCCGACCACGCTGACCGCCACCTGCACGAATCCCGATGCGGTGCGCATGGTCGAGTTCCTGGTCGATGGCGTGCCGGTCGGCAGCACGTACACTGCGCCGTATTCGGTGGCGTGGACTTCGGACGGCACCATCCATGCGATCACCGCGCGCGCCTATAGCGCGTGGTCCAGCGCGACGCTCAGCCAGAGCGACCTCAACGTCGCGGCCAAGATCACGAGCCAGCCCTCCACGGTGAGCAGCAACATCGGCGGGTCGGCCACCCTCACGGTCGGCATCAGCGGCTATCCGACGCCGTCGGTGCAGTGGTACAAGAATGGCGTGCTCATCCCCGGCGCCACCAGCACCTCGTTGAGTTTCCCCAGCCTGGTTTCCGGTGACTCGGGCGCGTACACGGCCAGCGTCTCCAACCAGTACGCCACCGTGGTCAGCAACGTGGCGAACATCTACATCGGCGTGGTTCCACCCTTCGCCGTGGCCCAGTCGACCAGCCAGACCGTCACCTCCGGCACCGACCTTCAGTTGGCGTCCTTCGTCGGCGGCACGCCACCGCCGTCGCAGCAGTGGTATCTCAACGGCGTGGCGGTCCCGGGCGCAACCGGACCGCTCCTCACCCTCACGGGTGTGACGCGGGCCGTGGCCGGCACCTACACCAACGTGGCCACCAACTCCGCTGGCACGATCACGAGCAATCCCATCGTGCTGACCGTCCAGGTGCCCAGCCGCCTGGCCAACGTCTCGATCCGCACGTTTCCGGGCACGGGCGCCCAGGTGTTGATCGCGGGCTTTGTCATCAATGGCGCCAGCAAGGCCATCCTGATCCGCGGCGTGGGTCCCAGCCTCTCCCAATACGTCACCTCATCCGTCTTCGCAGACCCGATCCTCAATCTCTACATCGGGTCGAGCACGACGCCCAGCCAGACCAATGACGACTGGGGCAGCGGCGCCACGCTGAAGGCGCTGTTCACGCAGCTCGGGGCCTTCCCGCTGCTGGACGGGAGCAAGGACGCGGTCATCTATTCGACCCTCACGCCCAACCTGTACACCGCCCAGGTCAATGGTTCGGGTAGCGGACTGGGCATCGCCGAGGTCTATGACGCCGACTCCGCCGAGAATCCCACGGGGCGCATCGTCAATCTCTCGGCCCGCACGCAGGTGGGCACCGGGGATGCGGTGCTGATCGCCGGCTTTGTGATCACGGGTGATTTTTCCAAGCAGGTCCTGATCCGCGCGGTTGGTCCGACCCTTTCGACCTACGGCGTTACCGGCGTCCTCGCTGACCCCAAGGCTGAACTCTACCTGTCCGGCGGCACCGTCCCGATCCAGACGAATGACAACTGGGGCGGCGGTTCCACGCTAAAGGCGGCCTTCAACACCGTTGGTGCGTTCGCGCTGCCCGATGACGCGAGCAAGGACGCGGCCATGCTGGCGACCCTATCTCCGGGCGCGTACAGCGTGGTGGTTTCGGGCGTCAACAACACGACCGGCGTCGCGCTCGTCGAGATCTACGAAATGCCCTGAGCTGGTCGCAGGGTCCGGCAGACCCCTGTCAGCCTCGCGGCGTCGCCACTCGGCGGCGCCTTTTTTTTGACCCAACGACCAGCTCGGTGCGGGTTGGGACTTCACCGCCGAATTCGCTTCCCGTTGGCCGGCCAATTTTCTCATCCTGTTCCGCCTTTCCACCCGCGAACCCATGCCTGACGAGCCGCGCCCCGCCGAACCGCCCGCCTCCGCCGGCGAGTCCTCGACCCCGGCCGACGACTCGCACCCGCACATCAGCACGGCCCATCTCCTAAAGAACATCGGCCACCGGGCGGTCACCGGCGGATTCGTCACCGCCGCAGCCCAGGGCATCAAGTTCTTCCTCAACATCGGCTCGGCCGTCGTCCTGGCGCGCATGCTTTCGCCGAAGGACTTCGGCCTCGTGGCCATGGCTGGCGCGCTGATGCCCATCCTCCGGACCTTCCGCGAGGGCGGCCTTTCGACGGCCACGGTGCAGAAGCAGGACATCACGCACGCCCAAGTCTCGAATCTGTTCTGGATCAACGTGGCGATGGGCACGGTCATCACGGCGATCGGCGCCGGCCTGGCTCCCGCGGTTTCCTGGTTCTATCACGACGAGCGACTGACCGTCGTCACCGTCCTGCTCTCCCTCTCGTTCGCGATCAGCGGCGCGGCGGTGCAGCATCTCGCCCTCCTGAACCGCCAGATGCGGTTCGCCGCCGTGGCGGGCATTGACATCGCCTCGGCCGCGGGCGGCTTTGTGGTCGGCGTCGCCATGGCGCATTACGGCGCGAGCTATTGGTCGCTGGTCGGCATGCAGCTTTCGACCACCGTGCTGGAACTGCTCCTGACCTGGGTGGTTTCGGGTTGGCGACCGCAACTTCCCCGACGGAACAGCGGCACAAAGCCCCTGCTGACCTTCGGCGCGAGCATGACCGTGTACATTTTGCTGCGCCGGCTCGCGGCCTCGACCGACGTCATCCTCCTCGGTCGATTCTATGGCGCCGAGCCCGTGGGCCTTTACAGCCGGGGCCAGGCGTTGCTGCTCCGGCCGCTCGACCAGTTCATCTCCCCTTTCGACACGGTCTTCATTCCCCTGCTGTCCCGCCTGCAGGATCAGCCCGAGCGCTACCGGCAGGTCTTCATCCAGGCCTACGGCGCGATTGCGCTGCTCAGCTTCACCTTTGCCGGACTGCTCTTCGGGCTGTCCTCGCCGCTGGTGCTGCTGCTGCTGGGAAAGAACTGGACCGCCGTGATCCCGGTCTTCTCGTGGCTGACCATCGCCGCCCTGTACATTCCCCTGAGCTATGCAGCCATGTGGCTCCTGACGACCCAGGCCCGCAGCCGAGATCTGCTCATCGTGGGCTCGGTGGTGCCGCTGCTGGCCGTCGTGTCGGTGGCGATCGGCCTGCCCTTCGGCGTGACCGGCATTGCCCTGTCGCTCTCGCTGGTCGGACTGATCCTTCGGCTACCGATTCAATACCACATCACCGGCCGGTCCGGGCCGGTCTCCCGCGGCGACCTCTGGGGCGTGTTTTTCCGTCACCTGCCCATCTGGGCGGCGGTTGCTACCGTCACCTGGGCCGTGCAGCGGGGAATGAACGAACGACCCGCCATTCTGCAGCTCGCCGTCGGCGGGACCGCAGGCGCGCTGGTGAGCATCGCGACGATCGCGCTCTGGCCGTCGCTCCGGGGCGAGGCTCGGTTCATCCTCGACCGGATGGGACAGTTTCTGCGGAAGGGCAAGTCGGCCGAGCCGGCATCCTGAAGGCAAGCTGAGCGCGAGGCTCACGCGCTGTAGCTGCGCCTCGGGCGCTGCGATCCGCCCGGTGCGTAAACTCCGACCTGCCGAGGACTGGAATTACTAGTGACATTCTGGACGGATCGGGAAGAAATTACCGCTCTATGCGAATCGCAATTGTTGGCCTTGGATACGTCGGGCTTCCTTTGTCCCTTCAATTCGCGCGCTCCGGCGCCACGGTGCTGGGTCTCGACATCGATCCGAAGAAGGTGGAGGCACTCAATGCCGGGCGAAGCTACATCAAGCATATCACCCCGGAATCGATTGCCGAGGCCGTCACGAAGAAGACCTTCAGCGCCTCGAACGATTTCTCGCGGGTGAAGGAAGTCACGGCGGTCATCATCTGCGTTCCCACCCCGCTGAACAAGAACCGCGAGCCGGACATCTCGTACATCACCGAGACCGGCAAGTCGATCGCGCCCCACATGCAGAAGGGTACGCTGATCGTGCTGGAGTCCACCACCTACCCGGGCACGACGGATGAGGATCTGAAGGAGGTGCTCGAGGCCGGCTCGGGGCTGAAGGCCGGCGTGGATTTTCACCTGGCGTTCTCCCCGGAACGCGAAGATCCGGGCAATCCGAGCAGCGTCGTTGCAACAATCCCGAAGGTTGTCGGCGGCTACACGCCGGCGTGCCTGAAGCGCGCCACGGAACTCTACGGCTTGGCGATCAAGACCCTGGTCCCGGTCTCCTCGTGCCGCGTGGCCGAGGCCACCAAGCTCCTCGAGAACACCTTCCGCGGTGTGAACATCGCCCTCGTGAACGAACTGAAGGTCGTCTACTCGGCGATGGGGATCGACGTCTGGGAAGTGATCAATGCCGCGAAGACGAAGCCGTTCGGCTTCATGGCGTTTTATCCGGGCCCGGGGCTCGGCGGTCACTGCATTCCGATCGACCCGTTCTATCTCACCTGGAAGGCGCGCGAATACGGCCAGCACACGAAGTTCATCGAGCTCGCCGGCGAGGTGAACACCGCGATGCCGGAGTATGTGATCCATCGCACCGCGGAGGCGTTGAACGCCCAAAAGAAGCCCGTGAACGGCTCCAAGGTCCTCGTGCTCGGCCTGGCCTACAAGCCGAACGTCGACGACGACCGCGAGTCGCCCAGCTACGTGCTGATGGAAATGCTGAAGCACCGCGGCGCCCTTGTCTCCTATCACGACCCGTACGTGCCGGTCATCAAGCCGACCCGCGAGCACCCGCAGTGGGCGGGCACCAAGTCGGTTGCCTGGAATCGCGAGACGATCAGCGGCTTCGATGCCGTGCTCCTCGCCACCAACCACGCCTCGGTGAATTACCAGGAGCTGGCCGACTGGAACGGCTGCATCATCGACACGCGGAACGCGATGAACCCGGTGAAGACGAAGCCAGGCCAGGTCTGGAAGGCCTGAGCCAGGATCCGCGGTTACCGAAGCCCCCAACGCACTCGTCTCCCGCGGCCGGACGGATCGGCCCAGCCACCCCACCAAGCACTACGGACCGGCTGCGGCTCACTGCACCATGCCCTTTTTCCGCAGACAGACGGTCTGGTGGCCAACTTGGCTGGGTTTCGGGCTGATGGCCGGCGTGGCGGCTGCCGTGGGATCGCTGTGGTGGTTCCGCGCCGAGCCGTTTCTGTCGGTGACCGACAAGGTCCCCGCGGATGTCCTCGTCGTCGAGGGCTGGATCGGAGGTCCCGGAATCCGGGCGGCGGCCCACGAATTCGCCTTCAGGGGCTATCGGTATGTGGTCGCGACCGGCCCGCTGACTGGAGAGCGATGGTACGACCGGCGCTGGAACTACGCCGAGATCGCGCAGCAGCAGTTGTCCAAGGCCGGCGTGCCCGAAGCCAACATCCTTATGGCGCCGGCGGGAGATCCCGAGGAGCAGCGGACGTACCGCATGGCGGTGGCGGCACGTGACGCCCTGGCAGCGCGGTCGCTTCAGCCACGGTCGATCAATATCTTCACCCGTGGGTCGCACGGTCGGCGCAGCCGGCTCGTGTACGAGAAAGTATTCGGACCGGAAACCAAGATCGGGGTGATCTCGTGGCTGCCGCCCGGCTACGAGACCGAACCATGGTGGCATTCCAGCGACCGGGCCGAGGACCTCCTGAAGGAAACCGTGGGTTATGCGTTTGAGCGAACCCTGCGGTCCGGCCGGTGGTGAGATTCGAGTTACTACCCACGAAAAAAGGATGGGTCTCCACCGGGACATCGTGCTTGGTTGAATGCCGCGAACACACCAAAGGCTAATTCGCGGTTGCAGCCCTTCCCACCTTACCCCATCCGACTACTACCACTATGAAACAAAGAGGATTTCGCGAAACCACCTTCGGCGTTTCGGTGGCGGTGCTCCTCCTCATAATCGCCACGAGCCCGTTCTGGGCCGTGATGGTTATTCGCCAGAAGGCGGTTCAGATCGTGGACGACAGCCTGAGCGGCCTGGCCGCGAGCAGCCTCGCCACGGTCAGCATGTCCGACGGGTTCATGGAATTGTCCCTGGCCTTCGCAACCAAAGACCCGGCCGGGCGGGCGCGCCAATTTGATCAGATCAGAAAGGTCACGCTCGCGACCGACGAGGCCCTCAAGCAGTACGAGGAGACAGTCAACGAGCCCGAGGAACAGGCCGATCTCAACCAGCTGATCCAGGCCCGGAGCGAATTCCGGCGGACCCGGGAGCGGGTGATCCAGTTGCTGGGCGAAGGGCGCGATGCCGATGCA
Organism: uncultured Opitutaceae bacterium; assembly: GCA_964471615.1. Taxonomy (GTDB): domain Bacteria; phylum Verrucomicrobiota; class Verrucomicrobiia; order Opitutales; family Opitutaceae; genus Opi-474. The sequence goes on along the minus strand of CAYYGV010000001.1, from coordinate 25,436 downwards.
GCGACGGAATTCAATGGCGTCGGCCTGAAGCAGTTCGTGGCCTACAAGGCCGCCATCAACCGGCTGGTGCAGCACAACGCGGAGGAAGCCCGCAACCGCGGCACGACCATCCGGCAGCTGTGCACCCTGCTCCTTTTCCTGCAGGGTATCCTGCTCGTGTTTTTTGTCATCTACGCGTTCCTGGTGCCGATGGTGGCGCTCTTCGAGCGATTCAGCTCCGGATCGGAAGTTGTGCGGGACATCTAGCCTAACCGACGGCCACAGTGAACACCCCCCCGACAAATCCGGCCAAGCCGGCGAGCGAATCGTCCGCCCAATCGAGTGGCGGCTTCGGGCTGCTCAATTCGATCTACTACCTGCTCAAGCCGCTGCTGCCCCTGCGCGTGCGCTACAGCATCCGGCGGATCCGGGCGCACTACAAACTCCGGATTTCGAGCGACTGGCCGATCATGGAATCGGCCGCTCGCCCCCCGTCTTGGTGGAAGGGCTGGCCGGATGGAAAGAAGTTCGCGGTGGTCTTTACCCACGATGTCGAGGGCCAGACCGGATACGAGCGCTGCCGGGAACTGGCGGCCCTCGAGGCCCGCATCGGATTCCGCTCCTCCTTCAATTTTGTCCCCGAAGGCGAGTATCGTCTCGAGCGCGACCTGCTCGACGAACTGACGGGCGCGGGCTTCGAGGTGGGCGTGCACGACCTCCGTCACGACGGTTCGCTCTACCGCTCGAAGCGCGCGTTCTTCGACTCCGCCCGCTCGATCAACCACTATATCCGCGAGTGGGGCGCGGTCGGCTTCCGCGCGGGCTTCATGTTCCACAACCTCGAATGGCTGAAGGCGCTCGATGTCGAATACGACGCCTCGACATTCGACACGGACCCGTTCGAGCCGCAGCCGGAAGGGGTGGGCACGATTTTCCCGTTCTGGGTGCCGGACGCCGAGCGCGGACGGGGTTATGTCGAACTGCCGTACACCCTGCCCCAGGACTCCACCATGTTCCTGATCTTTCGCGAAAAGGCGGTGGACGTCTGGAAGCGGAAGCTCGACTGGCTGGCCAGCAACGGCGGGATGGTGCTGCTCAACGTCCACCCAGACTACCTCGCCTTCCAGGACCGCGCGCTCGATATCAGCGAATTTCCGGCCGCCTACTACGAGGAGTTCCTCACCTACATCCGCGAAAAGTACGCCGGCCAGTACTGGCACGCGCTGCCCCGTGACGTGGCGCGCTATGTCCGGAAGAAGTACGTGGCCGCCGACGGCTCCGGCCCCGTGGGCTGATCCGGTCGGCCGCTCGCGCTCCCGGCGCCGCAACGCACAAGTCGCCGCGGACAGGGCCGGGACCGGATTGTCCACTTGTAACAGACCCGACGAGGCATAGCCTCTTTCCGCTCACATGAGGACCCCTCCCTTCATCCGCCGCGCTGTCTTCGCCTTGCTGGCGGCGACCGCCTTGGGGCTGCGCGCGCAGCCGGTGGTGAACACCGACCAGGAGAAACCGCTGGTTCCTCAAGCCGTGAAAGAGAAGGATTCGTTTTCCCTGCCCTCGCCCCCGCCGCAGGCCGGCAATCCGTTCAAGTGGGGTGACTTTGAGGTGCGGCCCTTCGTGACGGACCGCTTCATTTACAGCGACGGCATCCTCTCAGGAAGTGGGCACCCGACCAACACCTACATCAACTCGTTGTCGACGGGCTTCGAGCTGAATGTCGGCAAGAACTGGCTGGTGGAGTATTCGCCGACGTGGATGATCTACACGAACCGGCAGTTCAACAACTCGGTCGACCACCGCCTCCACGCCGGCGGAGGCCTTGAGGTAGGAAACTGGTTCTTCAAGGTCGACGAGCAGTACACCTCGACCAATTCGCCCCGGATCGAGACGGCGAGCCAGGTGAAACAGGACGTGACCACCACGGTCCTCAGCCTCTCCCATCGGCTCGGCCAATACCTGACCATCGAAATCTCCGGCGCTCAGACGCTGCAGTTCATTGAGAAGTCTCCCGACTACTATGATTGGTCGACCCAGGACTGGCTGAGTTACCGCATTGCCGCCCGACTGGATTTGTCCGTCGGCTACCGCCTCGGCTATACCGACTTTGACCCGGGTGCCTTCATGATCTCCTCGCAGCGAATGGCACGCCTGCGGTGGCGACCGACCGACAAGATCACTTTCGCGGCGACGGGCGGGCGCGAGCACCGGAAGGTGCACAAGCAGGGCATCGCAGCCGAAGACTCGCCGACGTTTGACTTGTCGATGGATTACCAGCCGTTCGATCACACCAAGGTCTCCCTGACCGGAAACAAGTCCGTGAGGCCGTCGTTCTTCGAGAACGGTGTCACCAAGTCCAAGTCATGGAACGTTGAGCTCGAGCAACGGCTGCTCGGGAAACTCACCCTCACCGCGGGATACGGCCAGGAGTGGAGCCATTTTCTTGGGTCGCACCGGATCTTCATCCCGAGCGTCTCTTACGAGGATATTCTCGACGACAACGGCAACGTCATTGGCACCCTCACGATCACGAACTACAATCCGGCCACCGCCATCGACCGACGCAACGACGCCATCGACACATTCCACGCCCGACTCAGCCTGCCGGTCCTCCGCCGCGGCACCTTCGCCATGACTTACCAGCGCCTGCACGACGAATCGACCAAGATCGGTTACAGTTTCACGAGCAATCAGGTCGGCTGCGAATTCAGTTACAAGTTCTGAGCGCACGGTCGCTCACTGGGTTGGGTTCCGGACTGCGGGATCGAAGGCCACTGGAGTTCCTCCTGGCGCCTCGCCGAGGCTGACCGCTTCGAAGAGTGAACCGCGGCGACAATTCGGCGGGTCGCTCCAATGCAGCCATCAGCTCCAGTCGCCAGCCAGACGACACCGATCTGCAATAGTGCGCTGAATGGACCCGACTGGGGTGTGCCGTAGGCCCTCCGAACCTAAGTAATCTCCTCTGGAAAATACGGGGATCGGCGTTGCCGGAGTCCGCACAAATCACCTTCATCTCCCAGGCGCAAAAAGCATGAGCCCCGTTGAGTCGCAGATTAGCCTCCAGTCTGTCGTCAAAGGTCCCCTCCGTCCATTTTTCGCGGCCTCAGTTGCCGTGTTGGTGGCGTTCGGCTGGCTCCTTTTCCGGCTGTTCGAGTTCTCGCTCGGGAGTTCGCTTTATTCCCACATCCTGCTGGTGCCGGTCATCAGCGTGTACTTGATCTGGCAATGGGGAAAGAGCCCGACGGCGGCGTTTCACCATGGTAGTGAACCACAGCCGAACCGCGGCTTGGCGCTGGGGTTCTTCGTGGCGGGGGCGCTTTTTGGCGCGATCTGGGCCACGGCGGGCAAGCCAACCGAGCCGCTGCCAATCGACGACTGGCTGGCGTACGGCACCCTCACCTTCCTTGGGTGCCTCGGCGGAGTGGTGTCGTGGTATGTCGACCGGCGGGTCCTGCGCGCGCTGCTGTTTCCGTTGGGCTTTCTGATCTTCATGACACCCCTGCCGGTTTTCGTGCAGGACCAGGTCGAGTACTACCTGCAGCACGGCTCGGCAGCGGTGGCGCAGGGCTTCTTTTCGCTGGCCGGCACCACGGTCTTCGCGGATGGCCTGGTGTTCCAGCTCACGACCATCACCTTGAAGGTCGCTCCGGAGTGCAGCGGCATCCACTCCTCGCTCGCCCTCTTCATCACCAGCCTGCTCGCCGGCCACTTCTTCCTGCGCAGCCGGCTGAATCGGGGCATACTCGCGCTGGCGGTGATCCCCCTCGCATTCCTGCGCAACGGCTTTCGCGTGTTCACCCTTGGCGAACTCTGCGTGCGGATCGGACCGCACATGATTGACTCGTACATTCACCATCACGGCGGGCCGATCTTCTTCGCGCTGTCACTAGTGCCCTTCTTTTTCCTGCTGTACCTGCTGCGGCGCTCGGAGCGGCCCGCGGGCGCGCTAGCCGCCTGACCCGCCGGGTTCCCGGTGGTCATTGCAAAACAAGCCTTTTGTCCCTCATCTTTTCCCCCTAGTATGATTCCTCGGAGCCAGCCGCCCAGCCTCACCCCCGGCCCGGATGGTCTGTTTTCCGGCTCCAAACCCTAGTCTATCCATGCACAAAACACTCCGCCTGATCGTGTCGGTTCTCGCTGTCGGCCTCGTTGCCCTGCTCGTCGCCGGCTGTTCGCCCTCCGCCAAGAAGGCCAAGGCTCTCGAGAAGGCCGACAAGGCTTTCGCCGCCGGGCGCTACAACGAGGCGGAGATCGAGTACAAGAACGTGCTCCAGCTCGAGAACCTGAATGCGCATGCCATCGTCCGCCTCGGCACCATTTACTCGGATCAGGGCCGGCTGGGGCTGGCGGTGCTCTTCATCCGCAAGGCCCGCGAATTGGCGCCTGATGATCTATTCGTCCGCCTCAAGATGGGCCAGCTCAACCTCGCGTCGGGCAAGCTCAAGGAAGCCCAGGATGAGGCGAGCTTTGTCATCACCCGACAGCCGAGCGACCCCGAGGCTCCGCTGCTGCTCGCGGCGTGCATTGGCACACTCTCTGACGCCACGGCCATCAAGGCCAAGCTCGAGGCGATCCCGAACCCGGCGCGCCAAAGCGCGCCCGTCCTCACCGCGCTCGGCATGGTGGAGTTCCGGCTTTCGCACAACAAGGAGGCGGAGGCCCTGTTCAAGGCCGCGACGGACGCCGACCCGAAGTTCGCCGCCGCGCATTCCGCGCTGGGCCTTCTCCGCCTGAGCCAGGACGACAACGCCGGGGCCGACGCCGAGCTCAAGCAGTCGGCCGAGCTCTCACCGGCCCGTTCGCCGCGCCGCATCCAGTACATCCAGTTCAAGATCCGTGCCCGCGACCTGGAGGCCGCGAAGACGCTGCTGGCCGACCTGAACAAGACCGCCCCCGACTACATCCCGGCCTGGCTGGTGCTTGCCGAAATCTATGCCAACGAGAACAAGCTGAAGGAAGCAGCGGAGGTGCTGGACAGGGCCCTCGCGCTGGATCCCGAACACGTCGAGGCGCACATTCTCCGCGGCCGCATTTTCCTCGCGCAAAAGGACTATCCGAAGGCGATCCAGGAGTTCGAACGCCTCGCAGGCGCGTACCCGAAGATGCCCAACCTGCATTACGAGCTGGGCCGGGCCTATGCCGCCGCGGGTGAATCCGACAAGGCGCTAGGCAGCCTCGAGCAGGCCGTGAATCTGGCGCCCAATTACATCGAGGCGATCGTGCCGCTCGCCACGCTGTACATCCGCAAGGGCGACCTGAGCAACGCCGTCCTCCAGCTGCGGAAGGTCGTGCAGCAGCGCCCGAACCTGATCCTTGCCCAGCTGCTGCTGGCGGACGCCTATCGCGGACAGGGCCATTTCGAGGATGCAATCGACATCTACCTCGCGGTCGAGGCCAAGACCAAGAACGCCCAGGCGCCGTTGCTGCGCGGACAACTGCTGATGCAGCAGAAGAAATACGCCGAGGCGCGCGCCGCCTTCAATCGGGCGCTCGAACTCGCCCCGGATGACCCCGCTCCGCAGGAGGGGTTGGCGAATCTCGATCTCGCCGAGGAACACTACGATGCCGCCCGCAAGCGCATCGAGGCCTACATCGCCGCCAATCCCAAGCAGGGCGGTCCGTACATCCTCCTCGCCAAGGTCTTTGCCGCCATGGGCGACACCGGGCAGGCGGAAACGGCCCTTAAGAAGTCCATCGAGCTGCAGCCGGATTCTCCCAACGCCTACTATCTGCTTGCCGGCCTCTATTTCTCGAGCAACCAGCACCAGAAGGCCCTCGCCAATCTGGCGAATCTCATCGCCCGCAATCCGAACGACAAGCAGGCGCTGCTCCTCACCGGCGTGCTCCAGGATGAGCTGAAGAATCGTCCAGCCGCCCGGGAAGCCTACGAAAAGCTGCTGAAGGTTGACCCGCATTCGGCGACCGCGCTCAACAACCTCGCCTATCTCTACTCGGAGTTCTTCAACGACCTCGACCGCGCGCTCGAGCTCGGCCAGCGCGCCCGCGATGCCGCGCCTGAGGAACCCCACGTGGCCGATACGTTCGGCTGGATCCTCTTCAAGAAGCGCCAGTACCCGCGCGCCATGGCGATGCTCGATGAGTGCGCCGCCAAGCTGATCGACTCGCCGGAGGTCCAGTACCATCTCGGCATGGCGCAGTACATGATGGGCAATGAAAGTGCCGCCGTCGTCGCCCTCCAGCGGGCGATGGTGGGCAACGCCAACTTCAATGGCGCCGCCGAGGCGCGCGACGCCCTGACCATCCTGAAACTCGACTCCGCCGACACCGCATCCGCAGCGCGCGCTCTCCTCGAGAAAGCCGTGGCGGCCCGCCCCGACGATCCCGTGGCGAATTCCCGCCTGGCTGCGCTTTATGAAAAGGATGGCAAGGCCGACAAGGCCCTCGCCGCCTGCCAAGCCGCGCTGCAGAGCAATCCGGCGAATGCCAAGGTGCTCCTGACGATGGTCCGGCTCCACGTCGCCGCGAAGGACTTCACCAAGGCGCTGGACACGGCCAAGACGGCCCGCAAGGCGGCGCCGACCGATCCCGCGGCCGCGTACGCTCTGGGACGCCTCGTCTTCCGCAACGGCGACTACCAGTGGGCCACCAGCCTGCTGCAGGAGACCGTCCGCGGCCTGCCCAACGACGAGGAAGCGCAGTTCGATTTCGCCGTGGCCGCCTACAGCGTCGGCCGCATCGATGACGCCGCCACCGCCCTGCACGGCGCCCTGGAAGGCAAGAGCGCCTTCACCCGCACCCGCGAGGCGCGCCAGATGCTCGACCTGATGACCCTGGCCAACCAGCCAAGTCCCGCGGGATTGGAGAAGGTCACGGAGGCCCTCAAGGCGAACGAGAACAATGTCGTCGCCCTCATGGCCCAAGCCGCGATCAACCTTCTCCAAGGCAATGGCAAGGCGGCCAAGCAGTCGTACGAGAAAGCCCTGGAAGTCTATCCCGACTTCTCCCCCGCCAAGCGCGGGTTGGCGATCTACTACTCCCGTAATCCGTCGGACGACCAGAAGGCCTACGAACTCGCGGTTAAAGCGCGGGTGGCTTTCCCTGACGACGCTGAACTCGCCAAGGCTTTTGGTATCATCTCGTACCGCCGCAACGACTATTCCCGCGCCGTCTCGCTCCTCTCCGAGAGCTCACAGAAAATGGCCGAAGACGCCGAGACGTTCTTCTATCTCGGCGTTTCCCAGGCACAGCTGAAGCGCAAGCTTCCCGCGCAAGAGTCGCTGCGCCGGGCGCTGAACCTCGGGCTCAAGGGCGAGCCCGCCGAAGAAGCGCGCAAGATTCTCTCGACGCTGAAATAGCCGCAGCGAATTGGCAAAACCTGCTCGGATGGCGTCGCCTGCGGACGCCATCCGAGCTTTTTCTTGCCCGGATCACAGGAACGGCCCACACGGGCTCCTTGAAGGTCGAGTCAGCGATCCAGCCTGCATCGTCCATCCACCCACGGACAGGCATAAACGTCTCGGAGTTCACAGCAAATGGCTGGCGGCGAGCCTCTCCTCCAAGCCTCCGGCCTTTGAAACTTGGCAAATAACGCGGCCGGCTAGGCCAGGTAGCCTTTTGCTTTCGATCCGGTTTCCTCGTCAGGAATCCAACATCGTATATCGTTATTTTTAGGTACCTTACGCAGCTTCTCTGGCTGGAAAACCCAAGTGTATGGCGAGCTTACGAACACTCGAATTGCTCCTTAACTATCTAATTTTAAGTAACTAGCGCAACAGAGATGCCGATCTAGCGTTCCCAGTGTCGTCATTGCTTACATTTTTCGCCCTGTTCCGATCAGGTATTCTCAGCACCAAAGATTCTTTATTAACTGTTTACTAATGACTTAACATACCTACGAATTTGTTGGCATGGCCACTGCTATTTCCGACGCGTCAGTCGAACCTCATTCAAACCTCCAACTCGAATTTTACCATGAAGACTAACCTCCTGAAGTTCGCCGCGGCCTCGCTCGCGGCTCTCCTCCTGAGCGTCGCCGCCAAGGCCGACCTCATCAACGGCAACATTTCGTTCGCCGGCAACATGACGACGAACAACGGCGGCATCGTTGGCGCGACGACCATCAACTTCCCGGCCCACGGCCAGTACGTGTTCACGGTCGACGGCGACTTCTCGACGTTCGTTTCCGTGTTCAATTCCGCGACCTTCGCGCCGTCCTGGAACTTCGCCTCGGGTGGCTCGCTGCCCGGCCTGTGGAGCGTCGGTGGTTTCACCTTCAATCTCCAGTCCTCGACGATCATCGTGCAGGGCCTCGTTGGCAACAACTACTGGCTCGTGATCGAGGGTACCGGCACCGTGGTTGGCAATGGCTTTGACCCGACCGTTGGTTCCTGGTCCTTCACCACGCAGAACAAGGGCAACATCTCGACCTCGGGCTTCTCCTTCTCGGCCCAGTCGTCCGCTGTTCCGGATGGTGGCACGACCGCCCTCCTCGTTGGTCTCGGCCTCGTCGGCATGAGCGTCATCGCTCGCCGCCGCAAGTAAGCCGCCAGTCCACTGGTAAAATTCAAGGACCGCCCGGGCAAGACCCGGGCGGTTTTTTTGTGCCTACGCGGATCCTGGACGGCGAAGCAATTGTGCCCCGACGCTGTCAGCAGGCTGTCGTCATTTCCGACAAAGTGCTGGTTTACAAGATCGCTCATTGCCACGTGGTTATTGAATCGATTCGACGGCGGCTTGATCCCCGTCGAATTAGTTTACAAAGCAGGCTCAATGAGCTCTACACGTACGAGAAAATCGTACATTTTATTGCATTAACAACGAGCGCTTTATACGTCTTTTTACAGAATGAGCCCTCTTGGTACGCACAATGCATGTGATTCTAATATGAAATCATCTTCCCTGAAGTCCCTCGTCTGCGTCGGGCTTCTGTCCGCGAGCTCGGCGTGGGCTCTGCCGACCTTGCAGCTCGATATCGTCGGCGGTGTGTACGATCCCATCCAGCAGACCACGGTGGCTCAGTCCACGGTCTACACGCTTCAGGCCCTGCTGCTGAAGGGCACTGCTAACGCGTCGGCGACGTACTTCGTCTCGGCGGCTATCATCCCGAAGAATGGGTCCTCCTGGCCTTCTCCTGGGGCGCCGTCGCCGGGCTTCGATCCGATCGGGTTCTCGAGCGGTATCACGGCTCTTCCGACCACTTACTACAGTTCCACCCAGTTCACCTACGGAACCCCTCCGCTCGATTCCCTTTACCCGGACCTGCCCTCGCACGGCGTTTTCCCGACCTACTACCTTGAGTTTGCATTCACGTTCAGCAGCGACCCGCTGATCCCGGGGTACAATGTCCAGGACGGCAGCTCGGCCGGCAGCCAACAACTCTACGTCCACAGCTTCACGGTGGATACGACCAGCCTGCTGAACCAGCTGAAGCTCTCCCAGGGCCAGTTGCTCGACAATTACGACCTCCATTTCGACCTCTACAACGAGACGGTGAAGCAGAAGAAGAACACTGTGAAGTACGGCATCGATTTCGCGCCGTTCTCCCACGACGCCCAGTCTTGGTACAGCACTCCGGACGGCGGTTCGACGCTCCTCCTGATTGGTGCGGCGCTAATCGGCCTGTTCGGTCTCCGTCGCCGGATGCGTCAGTAAGCGCTCGTCCAGTCGGTCATTTTCAGCGCCTGCGGCTTACCCGCAGGCGCTGTTTGTTTTGAGGCAGGCCCGATAGGCCCGATCGCGCCTTTCATCTTCACTCACGCAGCGCCTTCTGTTCGGATGGCCTGATGGATTTCCCCACTCTGCTGCCCTTTACGGGTGCGGCACTTGGCGGCGCGGTGGCAATCGCGGTCGCAATCCGGGCTCGACGTTCCGTGCCGGATTGGGCGCTGGCTGCGGGTTTGGTCGTCCTAGCGGCCGACTGCGTGCTGATCGGATTCAGCGCCCGCGCTCCGGTCTATGGCGAAGTGATGCAGTGGCAGGAAATTCGCCTCGCCCTGGCATCGGTTCTGCCCGGTATCTGGCTGTTGTTCAGCCTGACCTACGCCCGGGGCAACGCCCAGGAGTTCGTCCGGCGCTGGATCGTGCCGCTGGCCCTGGCCTTCGTGGTCCCTCTGGCGCTCGTGGCGATGAATTGGCTGTCGTTCATCAGCACTCTGGAGCGAAGCGGCCCCTATACATTCCTCCTGAAGCTCCGGCAGCCGGGCGTGCTATTCGAGGTGGCCGTGCTGATCGGTGCGGTTCTCGTGCTCATGAACCTCGAACGCACGTTTCGCGCCTCGGTGGGAACACTGCGCTGGCGGATCAAGTTCATGCTGCTGGGCGTTGGCATCCTGTTTATCGCCCGGGCCTACACCTGCAGCCAGACGCTCCTCTACCGCAGCGTGGATCCGGCCCTCGGTATAATCGAATCCACCGCCCTGATTTTCGCGGCGCCGCTGCTGGTCCGCTCCCTCATCCGCAGCAAGCACTTCGCCCTCGACGTCTATCCGTCGCAATCCGTGCTGCAGGGCTCCCTCACGATCCTGCTCGCGGGCATCTACCTCCTCGTGGTGGGCGTGTTTGCCAAGGTCGTGGCGCGGTGGGGCGGCGACACGTCCTTCGCGATCAAGACCTTCGTGGTGCTGCTTGGACTGGTGTTGCTCACCGTGCTGCTCCAGTCCGACCGGGTCCGTCTCCAGCTGCGGCGGTTTGTCAGCCGGAATTTCGAACGGCCGCTCTACGACTATCGCACGGTGTGGCGCATGTTCACCGAGGGCACCGCCTCTCACGTCGACCAGGCGGCGCTGTGTCGGTCACTGGTGAAACTGATGGCCGATGTCTTCCAGGCGCTGTCCGTCGGCATGTGGCTGAGCGACGACAAGCACGAGTCGCTGGTGCTCGCGCATTCCACCTTTGCCTCCGGCCGGGGAGCGGCCAACCAATCGCTGACCCAAACCGAGGCCGCGGCCGCGATCGCATTCTTCAAGGCCAACCCGGATCCCATCGACATCGAGCGGCACCCCGACGACTGGGCTGCGGCCCTCCGCCGGGTCCATCCGGTGCAATTCCCCGACGGCGGCGGTGACCGTGTCTGCGTGCCGCTGATCGCCGGCGGCGAGATTGTCGGCCTTATCACGCTGGGCGACCGGGTCAGCGGCGCGACGTTTTCCCTGCAGGACTTTGACATGCTCAAGTGCGTGGGCGACCACGCGGCCGCCAGCCTGCTCAACGTGCAGCTTTCCAAGCGCCTCCTGCAGTCGAAGGAAATGGAGGCGTTCCAGACCATGGCCACGTTCTTCGTGCACGACATGAAGAACGCGGCGTCGACGTTGAACCTGATGCTGCAGAACCTGCCGATCCATTTCAACGACCCGGCCTTCCGCGAGGACGCCCTCCGCGGCGTGTCCAAGACCGTCACCCACATGAACCAGCTGATCAGCCGCCTGAGCCAGCTGCGTCACGAGCTCAAGATCCAGCGGGTGCCCGGCGATTTGAATCAGGTCGTGGAGGCGGCAGTCGCCACCCTCGAGGCCGGCCCCAACCTGAAAGTGACCAAGGAACTGGCCGCGCTCCCGCCATGCGCGTTTGACCGGGACCAACTGGCGAAGGTCGTGACCAACCTTGTGCTCAATGCCCGCGAGGCATTGACCGGCCAGGGCGAGATCCGAGTGTCGACCCGTCGCGCCGGCGGCTGGGTGGTGCTCGGGGTGGCGGACAACGGCTGCGGGATGAGTCCGGAGTACCTCCAGCGATCGCTGTTCCGCCCATTCCAGACCACCAAGAAGAGCGGACTCGGCATCGGTATGTTCCAGAGCAAGACGATCGTCGAGGCGCACGGCGGGCGCATCGCGGTCACGAGCGAGGTCGGCAAGGGCACGACGTTTGAAGTGTACCTGCCGGTCTAGGAAGTCCCGCTCCCGATGGTCGTTCGCCACATCTCGGTAGAACTACGCGTTGCACGCGATGCGCTTGCCACCGGCGGTCGAGCCCGCTCCTCTTGCTAGGCCAACGGTGTCGAAATGAAACCCAAGCTGCTGATCGTAGACGACGACGAGGAAATCCGGACCCAGATGAAATGGGCGCTGGCTTCCGACTACGAGGTGCTGGCGGCCGGCGACCGTCCGGCGGCATTGGAGACTTTCCGCAATTCGCGGCCGGCAGTGGTACTCCTCGACATGGGCCTGCCGCCGCACGCCGGCACGCCCGAGGAGGGCTTGGCGGCGCTGGCTGAGATGCTCGCGATCGACGCCGCGGCCAAGGTCATCATCGTGAGCGGACAGGGCGAGAAGGACGTGGCGCTTCGCGCGGTCGGCTCCGGGGCTTACGATTTCCTGGGCAAGCCGGTGGACATGCAGGAGCTGAAGCTCGTCCTGAAACGCTGCTTCCACGTGGCCCTGCTCGAGCGCGAGTACCGCGAGATGCAGCTGCGGGTGCAGGGCGATTCGTTCGAGGGTTTTCTGGGCAACAGCGCCCCGATGCAGGCGGTGTTCGCGTCGATCCGCAAGGTGGCGACGACCGACGCGCCGGTGCTGATCCTTGGGGAAAGCGGCACGGGCAAGGAAATGACCGCCCGGGCCATTCACCAGCGCAGCTCGCGGCGCGACGGCCCATTCGTGGCCATCAACTGCAGCGCAATTCCTGAGTCGTTGATGGAAAGCGAGCTCTTCGGTCACGAAAAGGGAGCCTTCACGGGCGCGCACATGCAGCGCAAGGGCCGCATTGAGGTCTCCTCCGGCGGCACCCTCTTCCTCGACGAGGTCGGCGAGATTCCCCTGCCCATCCAGGTCAAGCTGCTGCGCTTCCTTCAGGAGCAGACGATCGAACGGGTCGGCGGCCGCCAGGAGATCGCGGTGGACACCCGGGTCATCGCCGCCACCAACGCCAACCTCAAGAAGGGCCTCGCCGAAGGGACCTTCCGGGAAGACCTTTTCTACCGCCTCGCGGTGGTTCCGATTGTGCTGCCGCCCATCCGCGACCGCGGTGACGACATCCTGCTCCTCGCCCAAGCCTTCATGCAGCAGTTCGCCGGTGAAAGCGGCAAGTCGGGCCTGACGTTTGGCCAGGATGCGATTCGCGCCCTGCGCCGTCACGCTTGGCCGGGCAACGTGCGCGAGCTCCAGAATCGGGTCCGGCGGGCGGTGATCATGAGCGGCGGAAAGCGTCTGACCGCCGAGGATCTCGAGCTGGCCGATGGCTCCGAGGTCACCGAGGGCATGTCCCTGAAGGACGCCCGTGAGGCGCTGGAGCGCGAGATGATCCAGAAGGCTCTCAAGAAGCACTCCGGGAAAATCACGGCCGCGGCCATCGAGCTCGGCATCAGCCGGCCGACTTTCTACGAGCTGATGGAGAAGCTCGGCGTGCAGAAGCCCGAATAGGGCCCACTCAATCGGTCTCCAGTCAATTCGGCGTCTGGCGCGACCCAGGAGCGCCGGAAAACAAAACGCCCGAGGGATTTCTCCCTCGGGCGTTGGTTTTGAAAGCTAAGCGTCAGGCTTACTTGGCCGACTTGCGGCGGAGGCCGACGAGGCCGAGCAGGGCGAGACCGAGCAGCGCGACCGTGGAGGCAGCCTCAGGCACGTTGTGGTAGTACAGCTGGGACTGATTCTGGGTCTGGCCGTGGTTGGAGGTGACGTTCACCGCCCACACACCGTACGCACCGTCGGCCGCATTGGCGCGGGCATACTCGAGCTTCGAGAGGATGTTGGACGAGGTGATCGTGCCGCCACCGAAGAGCTGGGCCACCTGCACGAGGAAGGTGTTCGACATCGCCTGGCTGCCGGTGAGGGTGTAGTCATCCTCGAGGTACCAGAACGCCTGCTGGAGATAGAGGTTCGAAGTCTTCTTCGCCGTGCCGAGCGTGTAGGTGTAGCCGGAGAGGACACCCTGGGCGAACTGCGAGTAGAGGTAGGACGTACCTTTCGAGAGATGGTCGCCAGGCCCGATGTTGCGGCTCGCGGCCTCGTTGGAACCACCGTAGGCATACGGGGCCAGCGTGTAGTCGTAAGTAGAACCGGGGCTAAAGTACTCGGTCGGCTCCATGCAGAACGTCTCAAACGACGTCGCGGTGGAAACCTTGTTGCTGTAGCTCGAGGTCGTCAGACCCGTACCGAAGTTCGAGATCGTGTACGAACCACCATTCGAGCCGTTCGAATACGGATTCGTATTCAGAACCAGCGTGTTGGCCGAAGCCACGGTAACGAGGCCGAGGAGACCGGCGGCAAGCGCGAGGATTTTACGGGAGGTGTTCATTGAGTTAAATTCGTTGAGGGGTGTGAGATTCAGCAACTGGTGCCCCAACTATAGCTTTCCTTGTGCCAATGATGCAAAGCACTTGTTGGTGGTATCGCAAGGGGCTCTTTATTAATTAATTAAAGTTACCTGATTTCCACACCCAAGATCCAGATCCTACCTGCTTTTCGTAAAGAAAACCGTCAACTCTTGGTCTAGGGTCTATCACTCAAAAGAGGGTTTATTCGTAATCAGCTATTATAAAGCTATTTATATTACAAATCCGAGCAGATCACCTAAGTTGGAATTTCGACAAAATTTCCGACATTTTCGACGTACGTAGGTTTACTTAAGAACCTATTATCAGCAAGATACGTAACCGTACCTACGTAGGAGCCGAGCAAACAAACCTCGCCGTCTTTGCCTATTCTTCGGCCTTGGGGAGAAACGCGGTCGCCAACGTCGCTCGGAGTTAGAACCAGGAGAACTTCTCGGGCACGTGAACGATGTCCGACGGTTTCAGGTAAAACGGGTCATGCGACTTACCGTCGATCACTGCCTTCAGGTTCAGGACATAGTTCTTCGTCTTGCCCTCCTCCATCCGGATCACGGTCACCGCGTCCATGTTGGCCCGGGTCATGTCGAATCCGCCTGCCTCCATGATCGCTTCAAGGGCCGTGATCGTGTGGTCGGGGTTGATCTTTCCCGGACGAATGACGGCACCGCTGACGAATACCGCATAGGACGACGAAACGACCGTCACCGATACCTCTTTCGTGACGAGTTGGTTGCCGTAGGTCTGGAGCAGGTCCTTCTCAACCTCCGACGGAGTCTTGCCCGAAACCTTCATCTCACCCGCCATCGGGAGGGTCACCCGGCCATCACGACGGACCTGCTGGGTCGAATCGAGGTTCTGGGCGCCGGGGAACGCGATCTTGATCACGTCGCCTTCCCGAATCGTCTGCGGCTCGGACAAGCCGGCAGCGGCGACCGACTGATTCGGTTGCGTAACCTGGCAGCCGGTTGCCGCGAGGAGACTGGCGACCATCAAGGCGGTAGCGGCGATCAAACCATTCCGCCAGGCCTGTTTCGATTTCGAAGAATCCGGAGTGCGAGCGATCATGGGGAGAGAGGTTATGCCGACGTTTCGCCGAGGGTGGAACGGCGAGACGCTACGTCCCGACGTTTCTGACCAGCAAGCCGAATCCTGTGAGCCCAACTCTCCAACCGCCCAATTCCGCGCCGGCCATGGGTCGCCCCGGTGACTCTTGGCCAGATGCCCGCCCCTACCGGCAGCACTGAAAAAACCAGGAAAGCTGTAGGACGAGAAATGCCAGGCTTGGAATGAGCACGACCAATCCAAGCCATCGCCGCCGACAAACCAGCACGCACCCCAAGCCTGCGCCATAGGCATTGGCACTTAGATGCAGGCCGACCAGCACCACCTCAACCTCATCCGCGAGGCGGAGGTAATTCATCGAAACGAAGGTCGTGGCTGCAATCACCACTGC
This sequence comes from uncultured Opitutaceae bacterium, assembly GCA_964471615.1. Taxonomy (GTDB): domain Bacteria; phylum Verrucomicrobiota; class Verrucomicrobiia; order Opitutales; family Opitutaceae; genus Opi-474. Next base: position 9,780 of record CAYYGV010000001.1, on the reverse strand, counting down.
GGCCACTCCGGGCCAGAATTGTCTGCTCATGGCTTACCGCTCGATTCTCACAAAGTGAGCGATTACCGGAGCGATGTTCGCCCAGTCGTCACACAAGACGTTGCCGGTCGTGGCCTCGTAAAACTCACGTAGCCGCCGGTAGGTGTCTTCGGCCATCGCCACGGCCAATTCCGGCCGGGCCGCAGTCCGGTCCACCACGGGTCCAGGAATCACGTGCCCAAACAGGGGCGAGTACGGCTCGCCATCGGGCGCGGTTTCCCCGCGCTGGTGGGCGTAGTGATCCTGCTCGGCATGCAGGTACCAGCCGAATTTGGAGAGATCTCTTGACTCGAGCGCATCCTTGAGCATCTCCTGCCGCCGTTCGGTGGTGGTGAAGTGAAACAGCTCCCTCGCCTTTGGGAGGTAATAGGGACTCGAGCGCCAATAGTCGTCCACATCCTGATCGGAGGCGGCGATCGTCTCCGCCGCTTCCCGACTGAATCCCGCCCTCACTGCCAGGCTGTAGGTCAGATCGTGGTGCACGTCTTCGTCGTACAAGCCGCGCGGGTCTATCGTGCTGACCGGATCGCCCCGCGTGTACGCGAATCGGTTCAGCCCCAGGGGCGAGGTGACGCTTCCGAGCATGGAATCCTCGGACAGGAATCGCCGCAGGAGCGGGTGATAGTAACGCGCTCGGTGATAGGTGAGGCCATTCGGGTCGGTCTGCACTCCGTGCAGGCCGCAAAACTGGAACAGCACACCGTCCGCTCCCTGCCGGGAGGCTATTTCGCCGTAGGGACCGTAACTAATCCGACCCGTGACCTTTCCCGTGGCATCGGTGAGCGCGCGCGTGTCACCCCGGCGGTCGAAATGATAGTAGCGCGATTCGGCACCCGAGCATTCGTAGAGCAGGCCGAGCCCGTACACGTAGTTGGTGCGACTACCGTCAGGATTCAGTCGGGTCAGCACCCGGTCCGGCGTGACCCGGCGATCGACCACGAAGCGGCTCGTCGCGCCCGCGTCGTCGACCGAGATCCGTCGGTTCTCAGCATCGTACGTGTAGCGCAGATTTCCGGCCTGGATCAGCCGTCTGCGCGTATCGTAGGAGAATTCGTTCAAGGTCGAATTCACCGTAACCGAGCGAAGGTCGCCGTCTGCGTCCACCACTGCCGGCGCTCCATTGTGACTGAGCAGGCGGTTGTCGCGATCGCAGGTCTGCAGCAGCGGCTGACTGATCATCTCCACCGCCGGCGCCTCATCGACGCGGGTGAGTTTTCCACCCAAGTCGTAAGCGTAGGTGCCGGAAAACACCGGGGTGTTTCCGTCGGGCTGGAGGTCGGTGATGCCAAGGATGTGCCCGGTCGCGTCGTAGCTCAGCTGCTCCCGGGTCCCATTCGGGCGGAGCAACTCCACGACCTGACCCTTTGAGTCGTAGGCGTACTTCGTCACCCGCCCGTCCCAGTCGGTCACCTTCGTTAGTCGACCTGCCCGATCGTAGTCGTAGCTGACGGTCTTGCCGTCCGGATAGGTCAAGCGGAGCAATCGTCCCGCCCCGTCGTAGGCATAGGCGACGCGGTTGCCGTCGGCATCGGTGAATTCCGTCATTCGTCCGGCCGCGTCGTAGGCGTAGTGCGCCACCCCCTCGGCATCGCCAATGGCCACGATCCGACCAGCCAAGTCTCGTTCGTAGGTGATGGTTCCAAGCGAATCGGTGTGCGATGCGACCCGGCCATTCTCGTCCCGTTGCACCGTGGTTCTTTCTCCCGAGGGCAGGATCCGCTCGCGCACCAAACCGCGCGCATCATACCCAATGGAAAATCCTCGGCCCTCCGGCGTGCGCAGCCCGGTCAATTTCCCCGCGGCGTCGTGAAGCAGGTCAGTTTGAGCCAGCAGCGGATTGACCAACGCGGTCGGGTTGCCGTCCGCGTCGAATCGTGTCGAGGCCGTCAGCCCGCCCGGATCGATCGCATCCACGACCCTCCCCAAGGCGTCGCGATGCCAGGCGGCCTCCAGGCCCGAGGCATCCCGCAATCCGATGGATCGACCGAGTGCATCCCGGAGAATCGTCTGGATGTCGCCGGTGACCGAACGCAAGACCGAGGGCAAACCTCTACTGTCTCGGTCGACCGCAGTCACCGCACCTGACGGATCGATCATCGCCGTTTCTTCACCAGCGGCGTTGAAGGTGACCCCAATTGTTTCTCCCTCGCCATTGGTGAGGCCGCAGATTCGCCCTGCGACGTCGTAGGCGAGGTCCACTCTCCGGCCGGAAGGGTCCTTGATCGATTCAACCCGCCCTTCCCCATCGCGGACGTAGCTCGTCACCTGCCCCAGCGCATCGGTCACCGCATCGAGATTTCCGTCCTCGTCATAGTCATAGGTCCAGACCGCCCCGGTGGGATCCTCCAGTCGGGTCCGGCGGTTGCGGTGGTCGTACGCGATCCTGATGACTCCGCCTCGCGGATCCGTGGCCTCAACCAAGTTCCCAATCGGATCAAAGACATAGCGCGTCCTATTGCCCGCGGCATCCTCAACATAACTGACCCGTCCGTCGGCGTCGTAGCCGAACCGGCTCGACACTCCCGACGGATCCACGATTTCGGCCAGCCGACCCAGCGTGTAGCTCAGGCGGTACTGGCCGCCGCCGGGCAGAGTGATCGTGAGCGGGAGCGAATTTGCGTCGTACGCCCAGCGGATCGTCCCTCCGGACGCATCAGTCGAACTGACCGGGTTGTTGAGCGCATCATAGGTCCAACTGGTGCGATGACCGAGGGAATCGGTGGCGGCCGCCAGGTTGTTGCGGGCGTCGTACTCGTATCGCGAAACCAGCCCGGCGGGATCGGTCACCTCAACGACATTTCCCTGCGCGTCGTATCCGAACCGGGTGCTCCGGAGAAGCGGATCGATGATCTCAACCACATTGCCGTGGGCATCGTAGCGGTACTCGGTCTTGCCGCCCGCCGCATCGGTCGCGCTCAACAATCGGTAGTCGGCATCGAATCGGTACATCGTTCCTCGCCCACTCCGATCATTGGCCGCCACGACGATGCCGGGAGTCACCTTGGTAACCTGGCCATTTGGATCGACCAGGGTTGCGAGGTTTCCCGCTGCATCGTACGTGGCCGTGGTCGTGAGCCCCGCGCGCGTGGCCGAAGCCAGGCGGCCGTTGCTGTCCAGGGTGTAGTTGACCGTGATACCATCGAGCCCGGTGAAGCTCAACGGCGCCACTTGCCCCGGCACCGGGAGGAACATCGGCACGGTGTGCCCGATGTCCGAGTCCGCATAGACGGTGCTGCCCGGGAGTCCTTGCTCCACGTATCCGAGGGCCAGCTTCTGGTTGTCCGTCCGGCCATCGTCCTGCAGCACCACCCGTCCGTTCGCGTCATAGGTGTTCGATGACACTAAGGCGCCCAGATGGTCCGTCGTTTTCAGCAACCCGCGGTTGGCGTCGTACGAGAAGTCCACGGCCTTGCCGTTCTGGTTCACGATCCGGTTGAGCACCTGGCCCGAATTGTACGCCAGCGCGACGACCGCGCCGGTGCCATCTGTGATCGTCTCGATGCGAAAGGTGGCGTACGCATAGGTGAAGGTCAGGCGGGTGTTGGATAGGGGTTCGGTGATGCTGGTGATCCGACCGCTGCCGTCATAGGCGACCACGAGTTTTCGCCCGTGCGGATCGACGTCCTCGACCAGCCGTCCCGCGGCGTCGAATCGCAGTGAGGACTGATCACGCCGCAGGAGCCGCCAGCCTCCTCCGGTCAAGGTGGTCAGGCGATCATACTGCGTGCCCTCGTCCGTCGACACGAACGAGCTAGGGTCGTTGGTCTGCGGGCTGAAGGAATTCGAATGAGTCGGGCTCCACTGAACGATCCGGTTCGCACCCGACGAAACGACCTTGGCCTCGAACGGATGGCTCCAGCCAAACCCAATCGCGCCGGGCACGTCCTGGGCGGCGGCAAGGGCCGAATTGTAGGAGATCCGAAATTCCCAGTCCCTCGCGCCATGAAAGGTGAACAGGCGGCGAGAGGCCACTGCGGCGCCCGTTCCCAGCTGAACCGGATCACCTGCCGTTTTCATCCGCCGTTCGTCGAGGCTCGTCAGCTTGGCCGCCGCCCAGCGGCCGGTGGCAGCAATCATTCCCGACTGGCCTCCTCCCAGCCACGCGTCGTCAGCGATACCGTTGGTAAAGTGCACCGTTCCGACGGGGACGGTCACCAGGTGATTCGGCCCGGTGTAGTAGACCGCATTCAGCACGAACGGCCCGGTGCTGCGCCGATGGTCCGCATAGCGTCCGTCGCCTTGGAGCGGCGCACCTTCCGGATCGAACCAGGAGATTTGCGAACTAGCTGGTACTGTCGTGGTGTAGCTCGGGATGTTGCCGTAATTGTTCACCTGCGACTGGATGCCTCCGTCGTAGTTGTAGAAGATCGTCCGCCCCGCCGAGGGATGGTCGACGAAGGTTCCCGTGAACCGGATCGTGGTCAGCGGATCAGCGGCCGTCAGGCTTCCGGCAGCGAAGAAGGAAAGCCGCGCGACTGCATACAGGGCAAAGAGCCGGCGGCAGAGGCTGCCCGGCGGTGGCGTGAAAGGTAGGATACTCATGGCAGAAATTTCCGCTTCAGGTTCAGGCGCACGCGCCATGCGCCGGCTCCGGTTGCCGGCGCCGGCAACCGGACCTCGACCCGCGCGAAGTCAGGAGTCGTCGTCGTGACGGAGGTCAGCGCTCCATCTCCGACCCGGGACCAGCCAAGACCGTCTGCAGAGGTTTCCAGCGCATACTCGACGTCGAGGGGAGCCGGGGCCGGTCGGGAGTAAACTACGGCCAGCCATGCTACGCCGTCGGCCACTATCCGGTCGATCACCGGCATCTCTCCGTCGAATCGCACCCGGGGATCGAGGCCAAAGGCGTACTTCTCGAAGTTGGTCAGGCCGTCGCCCGCGAGGATCGCTTCATCACTCCCGGCACCGGACCCGTCAGCAGGAAGTCCGTGCTGTCGCCGCCACTCGGCAATGGGTCCTTCATCGGTCGCCGAAATCGAACTTAGGTTTCCCGCCGCATCCCGTTCGTATCGCACCACCCGTCCAGCCGGGTAGGTTGCCCGGGTCATTCGACCGGAGTGATCGTAGGCATAGGTTGTCGGACCCTGTAACTCAGCTGGGGCCGTGCAGACGGCTCGGCCGTTGAAGAAATCAAACGGATTGGTGCCGGCCCTAACTTCCGTGGCGTTCGGCACCCCATCGCCGTCGTCGTCCCGCGATCCATCGACGGACGACAGTGGATCGAGCCCATGCGATCGCTCCCAGCCATCCGAGAGACCGTCACCGTCGGTGTCCGAGGCGGCTGGACTTGAGCCCAGCTGCCATTCGACCCCATCGGTCAACCCATCCCCGTCGCTATCGGCGGACCGAGGGTTTGAACCGATGAGAAACTCACGGATGGTCCTGATCCCGTCGCCGTCGGGGTCGCCGTCGCGATCGTTGTGCTGTGGGTCGAGTCCCTGCGCCGTCTCCCAAGCGTCGTCCATGCCGTCCAGATCGGCATCGGCAAACACCGGGGTGTCCGGTGCGACGAGGAGGTCGTCGAACACCGCTCCGGTGGACGAACCGCAGCTCAAGGTGACGATCTCAGATCCCTCCCCCGCTGCGCGGATCGCGCCGAGGTCGACCGCGACCAGGCGCCCGTCGACCGAGATATCCCATCGCCCCGAAGAATGATCCGTCCGCAGCGTGACCCGCAGCCAATCCTGAGCCTGGCCCTCCGAGGCAAGCGCCACGGTGACACCCGTCCCACTCCACGTCCCGCCACCCGCACCGTTGCCATCGCAGACATAGATTTCCCCTCGACCGTCTTTCGCCACCAGCGCGACCGCCGCGGCTTCGGTCTCGAGGAACACCCCATGCAAGGCATCAGCGGCAGTCGCCGGACGCGCGAAAACGTCCGTGAAGGTGATTCCGCTGTCCGGGATCCGAAATTCACGAGTGGCTGCCGACGCGGAGACGCGGAGTGATTGGCCCCCGGTCCGCACCGGGTCGGCCACGATGGTCGCTCCCACGGCGGCGGTCCATCCGAGCTGACCGTCCACCGCACCCGGGTTGAACCCCTCCTCCGCCTCGAAGCCCACGCTGTCGTCAATCCCACCCAGCGTGACCGACAGCTCGGTGCTCAGCGCCGACCAGTTGCCGGCACCGTCACCTGCCCGCACTGCATAGTGGTACGCCACCCCGGGCACGAGGTCGTGGAACTCCTGCCGCAAGGCCGAAGTCCGGCCCACCGATTTCCCGTCGCAGACGATCTCGTAGAGCACCGGCCCCGCGTCGTCCGTCGACTCGTCCCAGGCCAGAGTGAAAGCGGTCGCCGCCTTCGCTTCCGCCCGCAGCTGCGCGGGAACCGACGGCGGAGTCTGGTCCGCGCGCGACGTGCGCACCGCCAAGGCGGCGCTATCCGTCGACCAGTTTCCCGCCGCATCCCGGGCACGCACGACCAGCCGGTAGCTGGTATCCGGCCGAAGGCCGGCGACCTCGAAGGTCGTCGTAGTGGTCGTTCCCGCGGACACCCCGTTGTTGCGCACATCGTAGCCCGTGACGCCGACGTTGTCGGTGGACGGCCGCCAGCTGAGTTGAAACCGGGTCGGCTCGACGCTGCTTGCCACCAGGCCCGACGGTGGCGTCGGCCGGCGTCGATCCGGATCCGTCGTCACAAGCAGCGGCTCGCTCAGGCTCGACCAATTGCCCGCCGCGTCGCCGGCGCGGACCGCCAGGCGATAGGTGCGCCCCGGCGCCAACTGCCGGACGATGCACTCAACCTCCCTTTGCACACCCAGCGATTTCCCGTCCTGAAAGACCTCATAGGCCACGACCCGCACGTTGTCCTTCGCCGGATGCCACGTCAGAGTGAACCGGGTTTCGCCTACCGCTTCGGCCTTCAGCCCCGTCGGCACCGATGGCGCCGTGTGGTCGGGCTTCGTGGTCACGATGACCGGCGGGCACGATGCGGACCAGCCACCGCGGTCATCGCGCGAGCGGACAGCGATGCGGTAGGTGGTGCCCGGCGCGAGGTCGCGGAGCCGACACTCGGCGGCATTGACGGTGAACTCGCCAGCTTCGCAGGTCACCTTGAAGCCCGTGACGCGGTTGGCGCCGGACGGGGCGCTCCACGACAACGCAATCTCCGTTTCCGCGACCGCGGCGACCCTCAGGCCCCCCGGTGCCGGGGGCGGCGCGGGCTCGCGCGCCACCGCCGCCGTCGCGAACAGCGCGAGGCACGCGATGGGCGTCAAACTGCCCAACAGCCTTGGCCAACGGCCCCGGCCCAACCTGCTGCGCTTCGTGTCGTGGATGTTTTCGCCGCGGCTCATGGGACGATACTATCGAAGCGCGGCGAAGCTGGTAAGCTGGACCAAAGTGGAGGTTGACGCCGAAAAATCCGTCTCGCGTCGGTCCGGGATCACGGCGAGGTAAGCTCCGTGCCGCTTGCCACCGACCTGTTCGACTACGACCTTCCGCCGCGCCTGATCGCGCAGACCCCGGCGGCCCGTCGCGACCAGTCCCGCCTGCTGGTGGTCGACCGCGCCCGGCACGCGATTGCGCACCACACGTTCGCGGATCTCCCGCAGTTCCTGCGGCCCGGTGACACGCTGTTCCGGAACAATGCCGCGGTCCTGCCGGCACGTCTTCACGCGCAGCGCCCCACGGGCGGGCAGGTCGAGTGTTTCCTGCTGCGGCCCGACGACGACCACACGTGGCGGTGCCTGATCCGGCCCGGCAAGAAACTCCCGGTTGGCGCAACGTTTGCCCACGCCTCCGGTGCCTTTCGCGGCGAGATCGTCGGCAAGGAGCCCGACGGCTCCGCGCACGTGCGTTTCACCACCCGCGGCGACGCGCCCATCACGACGATCGCCAACGAACTCGGCGACGTGCCGCTGCCGCCGTACATTGAGCGCAGCGACGAGTCCCGGCGGGCAGAGGACCTGGAGCGCTACCAGACCGTCTACGCCAACCGCGCCCGCCAGGTCGCGGTGGCGGCTCCGACCGCCGGACTGCATTTCACGCCGGCCCTGCTCGAGCAGCTCGCGGCGCAGGGCATCCTCCCGGCCGAGATCACCCTCCATGTCGGCCTCGGCACGTTCAAGCCAATCAGCACCGCCACGGTCGAGGAGCACGCGATCCACCGCGAGCTGTACGAACTGCCCGCGGCGACGATTCGCGCCCTCGCCCATCCACCCGGGCGCCGCGTCGCCGTCGGCACCACCACCGTGAGGACGCTGGAGGACTTCCTGGGGCGCGAGACTCCCGGCACGGCGGCAAACGACTATTACGGCGAAGCCGGTCTCTTCATCCACCCCCCGTACCGGTTCCGCGGCGTCGACGTCCTCATCACCAATTTCCACCAGCCCCGCTCCACGCTTCTCTGCCTGGTCTCGGCCTTCCTCGCTCCCGGCTCAACCGAAGGCATCGCGTGGATCCGGGAAATCTACGCCGAGGCTGTGGCGCGCGAGTACCGTTTCCTGAGCTACGGCGACGCCATGCTGATTCTGTGAGTTGCGCTGCGCCCAAACCCTGCTTATGTCCCCGGTCTCTCATCTTCCCCCATGAACAAACTGAACCGTCTGATCGTCATCACTGCCCTCTCCTTCGGGCTCCTTGCTTCCGCCCAGGGTGCGGTCGAGGTCTTCAACATTGATCCCGTGCACTCGAGCGCGGGCTTCACGCTGCGGCACCTGATGTCCCGCTTCACCGGCAGCTTCACCAAGGTCACGGGCTCGATCTCGGTCGACCGCGAGCACCTCGAGAACAGCAGCGTTACCGCCACCGTTGACGTCGCGTCCGTGAACACGGCGAACGAGAAGCGCAACGGCCACCTCCTCGGCGGCGACTTTTTCAATGTCGCCCAGTTCCCGTCCATGACGTTCAAGAGCTCGTCGTGGAAGAAGACCGGCGAGGACACCTACGACGTCACGGGCGACCTCACGATCAAGGACGTCACCAAGCCGGTCACCCTCAAGGTCACCGTCCTCGGCTTCGGCCCCGGCATGAAGCCCGGCTCCACCGTCTCCGGCTGGGAGGCGACGACCACCATCAAGAAGTCCGAGTTCAACCTGGCCGGCCCGGCCATGCTCGGGAAGGTGCTCGGCGACGAGGTCAACGTGACGATTAGCGTCGAGGCGAACCACAGCTAATCCTCCGGTAGACCGGATTCTACAGGACGGCCCGCAAGGCCGTCCTTTCTTTTTCTCCGGTCTTCGCCACACTGCGACGCCCGATGACCGCCGACGAACTCCAGACCCTGATCGAGGAAGCCACCGCGGACTACGCGCTCGGTGACATGGCCCTGGCCGTGGAGAAGCTCAACCGGGCGACGGCCGAGGCTCCGGATTCCTTCGAGGCGTGGCACGCGCTGGCCGAGGTCCATTTCTCCCAGCGGCAACTCGACCCGGCGCTCGCCGCCGCCCAGCGGGCGCACGAGCTGCGGTCCGACGATCTGTTCATCAACACCACCCTGTCGCGGATCTGGATGGAGCGGGGCGACAAGGCCAAGGCCGAGCACTTCGGGGCACAGGCCAAGATCCAAGGTTGGAAGGAACAACTGAAGCAGCCGCCGGTGGGTGGGTGACCCCATTCCCGGGGATTCTGGCAACCTAATACTTTCCCCTAGGCGGCCCGGCCCCCGTTGACACCCCACCCGCCGGGCCGGTAATTTTGGTCTGATGGAAAAACCCGTTTACGTCCTGGAGTTCGAGAAACCCCTCCGCGAACTCACCAAGGAACTCGACGCCCTCCACCAGAAGTCCCTCGAAAACAACC